>JAFLUC010000060.1 GCA_022509005.1 Oscillospiraceae bacterium
GCAGCTCTTTGTAAATTAAATATTTACCGATTTTTATATTGCAAAGAAGCTCTGTTTATGATACAATAAATGACAGTACAAATCGGGGAGGTTCCGCTATGCCGAGAACAGAAAAACAAAAGCTTAAGCTTTGTCTTGTTATTGATTTATTTAAAAGAAAAACGGATTCGGAGCATCCTATTTCCGTTACCGGTATAATAGATTATCTCGCGTCACTCGGAGTAACGGCAGAGCGAAAAAGTGTTTATCGCGATATAAGCGCCATGCAGGATCTCGGCTATGAGATCATACAGGTACATAATAAGCATTTTATGTACTATCTTGCAAACCGTGACTTTGAAACAGCTGAACTGAAAATGCTTGTTGACGCTGTTCAGGCTTCGCGTTTCATAACAAAAAGAAAATCAAATGAGCTTATAAAGAAGCTTGAAAGTCTTACGACCGAATATGACGCAAATCAGCTTCAGAGCCAGGTTTTTGTTACAAACAGAATTAAAACTTCAAATGAGAGTATATACTATAATGTTGATGCAATAAACTATGCTATTAATGAGAATCTGCGTATAACCTTTACATATTTTGACTGGGATATTCATAAGCGAAGAAAATATCGTAATGACGGCAGATTATATGAGGTAAGCCCGTGGGCACTCATATGGCATAATGAGAATTATTATCTTATCGCCTATGATGGAAAGGCGGGATTTATTAAGCATTACCGTGTTGACAGAATGATGAGCATAGACTGTACTGATACAAAGCGAGAGGGAAAAGACGCGTTTAAGGAAGTCGATGTGGCAAAGTATGCGAAGAAATTTTTCGGAATGTATAACGGCGAAATTATAAATGTCACATTAAGATGCGCATCGGAGCTTACAAATGCTGTAATAGACATGTTCGGAACTGATGTGCGGTTCAGAGCTGATAAGGACGAAAAAACATTTGAGATCGATGTTGAGGTTGCCTTAAGTCCGGTGTTTTTCTCCTGGGTGTTCATGTTCGGAGGCAAGGTTGAGATTTTAAGTCCGGATAGCGCTGCGCAAGAGCTTAAGAGGATGGCGGAGAAATTTATTGACTGACCGGGGTGAGCCAATTGTGGAATACATAAGCAAAAACGAGCGGATGCATGTTTTGCCCGTAAAAGAAACGGTGCTTTCTGCTATGGGCTGTGTTTCCGGCGGTCCGCTCTATGACAGTATTTTGGCTGAATTTGACACGCTCTATGAACGAGTCAAAGCTGCGCTTGATGTGAGGTGTACAATAGCTGCCGAAGAAAGCAGAATATATGTGCTTATAACGGCAGGAGCGCAGATAAGCGAGCTTTCAGATGAGCTTTTTTCTGTCGGTGAAGGACTCGCCGGACTCATTGTGAATAACTGCGCGGACGATGTGCTGCTTGAAGCAGATAAGCTTTGTTCGGAGCGGATAAAATACTATTGCGCCGGGAAGGATCTGGGAATCTCAAAGCGGCTTGATGCGCCGTTGGATATACCGGTTTCCGAGCAGGCGGTAATTGTGAATAATGCGCCGGTAGAAGGTGTGACGATAACGGACGCTTTTATGCTGAATCCGGTAAAATCAATGGGCTATGAGCTGGAGCTTACAGATGACAGAAGCGTGTTTAACGCGCAGCATGACTGCTCAAAATGTCCGAATACGAGCTGCAGTAGACGCAGTGTATCGGGTGCTCAGTTTGATATAATATCGGATTTTGATTATAATGTAAGCTCGGCAAACGGCGTCGCGATAGATATAGGCACAACAACAATCGCGGTTATGCGGTTTAAAAACGGAAAAGCGGCGGCAAGAAAAACGGAGCTGAATGCGCAAAGGAGATTCGGCGCCGATGTTCTTTCAAGAATAGATGCGGCAAACCGCGGCAGAGGCGCAGAGCTGCGCTCTGTTGTCGAATATCAGATACGTAAAATGATAAATAATGTCGGTGGTGTTGGACTTCCCGCTGTTATAGCGGCAAACACGGCAATGACAAGTCTGTATATGGGATGGGATTGCACCGGTCTTGGAAAATATCCATTTAAGGCGCATTGTCTTGATACGGTGCAAAAGGATAACATAACCGTCACAGGCGGGATAAGCGCGTTTGTCGGCGGCGATATAACGAGTGGACTTTATATGTGCGGTTTCGATGAGTCAGATGAAATAAATCTATTTGTTGACCTCGGAACAAACGGCGAAATGGCAATCGGAAACAGACACCAGATACTATGCACCTCAACTGCGGCAGGTCCTGCATTTGAGGGCGGAAGAATAAGCTGCGGAACAGGAGCTGTTGAAGGGGCAATTTGCTCTGTTGATTTGAAAAATAACAGGTTTGAAACAATCGGTAATAAGCTACCCTGCGGAATATGCGGCAGCGGTATAACAGAGCTTGTATCGGAGCTCTTAGATAACGGATACTGTGACAGCACAGGACGCTTTAAAGAACGGTATTCCGGCGGTATAACTCTTGCTGAAGGCGTGGTTTTCACCCAGCAGGATATGCGAGAATTTCAGACTGCAAAAGCGGCAGTGCGCGCAGGGATTGAGCTGCTCATAACGGAATACGGCGCAGAGGAACAGGATATTAAGCATGTATACATTGCCGGTGGCTTCGGCAAAAGACTTAATATAGAAAAAGCGTGCCGGATAGGATTGCTGCCGCAGAGGCTGCGCGGCAGATACAGAGCAGTAGGAAACAGCTCTCTCGGCGGAGCGGCAAAGCTTTTGGAAAACATCGGCGGATTTTGCGCGATAGACAGATTAAAGGCTGCATCAAAGGATTTCAGCCTTGCTGAAAATCCGGGATTTTCAGATGAATTTATGAAATATATGAATTTTTAGAGTGGAGGACAAATAGATGTCAAAATATTTAGAGAATAAGCTCAGCGAAATACTTGCGGGACTTATGGCAAGCTATGACGAGAAAAAGTTCATTGATAAAACAGATATATTCAACCAGCCGGATAAGGCTGTAATTATAGATATGATTCATAAGCTGCAGGAAATTGTTTTCCCCGGCTTTTTCAAGCCTGATACCTACAGAACATATACTGTAAAATCAACTGTGGAATCGCTTCTTGAGGATATAACGTATAATCTCAAAAAGCAGATAAGAATTGTGCTGCGATACAATCCTGAATTCAGCGATAAAACCTTTGAGGAGCTTGATAATGAGGCGGAGAAGCTTGTTATTGAGTTTCTTAATAAGCTCCCGGAGATACGAAAGCTTATCGAAACCGACGCGCAGGCGGGCTTTGACGGTGATCCGGCGGCATACAACAAAGAAGAGATTGTTGTGACATATCCGGGATTTTATGCGATTTTTGTTTACAGACTTGCTCATGAGCTGTTTAAGCTCAGCATCCCGCTTATCCCGCGTATCATGACAGAGCATGCGCACAGCCGTACAGGAATAGATATTCATCCCGGCGCTTCGATCGGAGAATATTTTTTCATCGATCACGGTACGGGTATAGTTATAGGTGAAACAACGGAGATAGGTAATAATGTAAAGATTTATCAGGGCGTAACGCTCGGAGCGCTTTCAACTCGCGGCGGTCAGCAGCTTAAGAGCAAGAAGCGTCATCCTACAATTGAGGATAACGTAACGATCTATTCGGGCGCGTCAATTCTCGGCGGCGAAACGGTCATAGGAAAGAATGTAGTAATCGGCGGTAACGCGTTCATTACTAAGTCAGTTCTTGAGGGGACAAAGGTAAGCGTTAAAAATCATGAGCTTAATTTCGATACTCACGGAAATGCTAAAATTAACAAAGAGGATGATACAAGCTGGTATTATATAATATAGTGAATTGAAGTAACTTAAATTAGCTAAATTGACGAAATTTTTGTAATTTTTTGTTTTCGTTGACAACCCTAATTTAACGTGCTATAATTATTATTGCTACGAATTTCGAAGAGAATTTATGTGGGGGCTAATGTGAAATGGTATTCTCGAGTATAGTTTTTATGTTTTATTTTCTTGCACCGGTTCTTGCGGTGTATTTTCTTGTACCAAAAAAACATAAAAACATCGTTCTTTTTATCGCCAGCTTGTTTTTCTATGCATGGGGAGAGCCGAAATATGTTCTTATTATGCTGTTTTCGGCGGTATTTAATTATCTCAGCGGGCTTGTAATAAACCGTGCAAAGCTTAAAAGACTTGCTTTGGCAGTTAATGTCATTGTTAATATCGGAATACTTGTTTTTTTCAAATATACGGGCTTTATCGGCTCATGGTTCGGAGTTTCGGGTATAAATATCGCGCTGCCGATAGGTATTTCGTTTTATACTTTCCAGGCGCTCTCATATACAATTGATGTATATCGTAAAAAAACAAAGGTTCAGAAAAGCTTTCTGAACTTCGGATTATATCTTGCATTGTTCCCGCAGCTTATTGCAGGTCCGATCGTAAGGTATGACGATGTTGCGCGTCAGCTATCCAACAGAACGATTACGGGTAAAAAATTTATGCAGGGCTTCACCAGATTTTGTGCCGGTCTTTGCAAAAAGGTAATACTGGCAAACGGAATCGGAAAGCTCTGGACACTCATAAGCGGAGGAGATATAGGCTCGCTTCCGATGTCTGTTGCATGGCTCGGGATTTTCGCATATTCAATGCAGATTTATTTTGATTTTTCCGGCTATTCTGATATGGCGATCGGTCTGGGTAAAATGTTCGGATTCGATTTCCTTGAGAACTTCAACTATCCGTATATTTCAAGGAGCGCAACCGAGTTCTGGCGCCGCTGGCATATAAGTCTCGGTTCATGGTTCAGAGAGTATGTTTATATACCGCTCGGCGGAAACAGGAAGGGAAAGAGAAGAACCAATATAAATCTTCTGATTGTATGGATGCTTACAGGTCTCTGGCACGGCGCGGCGTGGAACTTTGTGTTGTGGGGACTGTATTTCGGAGTGCTGCTTATAATTGAGAAAAAGAGACTTTTAAGAGTGCTTGAAAAGCATAATATTATCGGATTTATATATTCGTCCGTTATTGTAGCGGTAGGCTGGGTACTTTTTGCATTGGACGACATAAAAAAGGTATTTGCATATCTCGGATCATTGATCAATATTTTTAACATGGGTATTTCAAACGGAGAATTTCTGTATAATCTTCGTTCATACGGGATATTGTTCCTGATTGCGATTCTGACATCATCCGGTATTGCAAAATCAGGATACGACAGACTATTGACAGGCAGATTTGCACGATTGAAGTATATATTTGCAGCGGCAGGCTTTATTATATGTACAGCATATCTTGTTGATGATACATATAATCCGTTCCTCTATTTTAGATTTTAACGGTGGTAAGAATGAATAATACAAAGAAATCCGATAACGGAAAAACTCTTGAAGAAATAAGAAAAGCAAGAGAAAAAAGAGAAAAACAAAAGCTGCTGGATCAAAAAAAACAGCAGATCAGGACGGCGAAGAAGAAGGAGAAACAGCGAGAGAGGAAAGAAAGCCGAGAGATACATACAGCAGATGATGTGTTTGCCGCAGCGGTAATAATTATCCTGCTTGGTGCAGCTCTTGTAAATATGCTTCACCGTTCAAGATCTATGTCTGAAAAGGAAAACAGGCAGCTTGCAATGTTCCCGGAAATGAGCATTAAAACGATTTTTGACGGCTCGTTCATGAGCGATTTCGAAACATATGCGGCGGATCAGTTCGCGTGGCGTGACGGTGCGGTAACTCTCAAGGCAGAGTGCGAGAAGCTTATGCGGAAATCTGAAAACAACGGCGTATATTTTGCTAAGGATAATTATCTCATTTCAAAGCCCGAAAAATTCAATAAGCAGCAGGTAGATAAAAATATAGAAGCGATAAAGACGCTCCAGGAGGTCGGCGGATATAACATGACTGTTGCGGTAATTCCGACAGCATATGAAATACTCCATGACAAGCTTCCGGCTTATGCTTATGACAACCGTGTTTTGGACGTACAAAACGAAGTAGCAAAGCAATTTGACGGCACAGAAATAAAAGTATGTGACCCAACCTTAATTTTAAGTGATCACAAGGACGAATATATATATTACCGTACAGATCATCATCAGACGATGCTTGGAAGCTATTATGTATATTCGGCGCTTGGGGAGTATCTTGACTACAGTGCGCCGGCACTGGAGAATTATAACCGTGAGACGCTTGCGAACGACTTTTACGGAACAACATGGTCTAAAGCGAGCATAAAGAGCGCGTCTCCTGATACAATTGAGCGGTTTACGTTGAAGGATCACGTACTGAATGCGAGCGTTCAATTTCCGTTTGAGGATCAGACCATGATAGGTCTTTACAACAAACGAAATCTTGAAAAGAAGGATAAATATACCGTTTACATAGACGGAAATCATGGTCTTACTGTAATTAACACAACGAGTAAGACAGGTAAAAAGCTTGCGGTACTGAAAGATTCATATGCACACAGTCTTGCGCCGTTTTTAGCGGATCAGTATGAAGTGATTTACATGGTTGATCTGAGATACTACAATGAAGATCTTGTCAAATATCTGAAGGATAATAAGGTCAAGGATATGCTTGTGCTGTATAATGCCGAAACCTTTAACACTGACATAAGTCTCGGAACAGTCGGAGAAATGGCGCTTTCAACTATGGCGCTTATCGGACCGCCATACGGACTGCTTGACGAGCAAGAGCCTGTTGACGACAGTTATTTTACTGACGCTGTATTCTTTGGCGATTCAATCACATTGGCTCATAGCATGAACTCATCATTGCCGGCGCAGTTTGTCGCTCAGACTTCGCTGAACACCATGACGATGAATAGCTCAGGTTCTGCAGATCAGCTGTTGGGGAAGACGGATATAACAAAGTACTATCTGATGATCGGCATAAACGAGATACATTACACGGCGGTTGACGACTACATCAGACGGTACGGCGAGTTAATTGATAAGCTCAAGGAAGAGCATCCTGATACTGTTATATATATAGAGTCATTGCTTCCTATTGAGGAGCGTGTTGAGGGTAATCCTGTCCGAAAGGCGAGCATAGACGAAGCAAACGAAAGACTTCTGGAGCTTGCTAAAGACAAGGAATGCTATTATCTTGATATAAACAGCTATATTGCCGAGGATGACGGATATCTTGAAGACGGTACCGCGACCGACGGAATTCATTTCTACGGTGCAACCCATGAGAAATGGGATGAGTATCTCAAAACTCACGCTGTGGAGATCAACGATAATGGCAAGTCTGTTAAAGAGTTTAATCTCTATGCCGGAGGTGGCAAGATCGATACGGAGAAGTTTGCAAAGGAAATCATAGACACTGTAGGTTTCAAGGACACTTTAAGCAAAACGCCCGATAATGTAACGGCAAGACTTACAGGAATAGGTGAGGGTGAAGCGCTTTGCGGTACGCTCTATATCGGAGGTGGCTCAACCGCAGAGGAGTTTGCTATATTTGAAGCCGGTACGGCAGAGAAGGCAAAAGCTATCGCTGAAAAGCTTAAAAAGCATGTTGAAAACAGAAAGGCCAGCTTTGAAACATATAAGCCGGCGGAAATGTCGAAGCTGAATAATCCGGTTATTGAGGTGCGTGGCAATGTCGTAATGCTCTGCGTATCAGATAATAACAGTAAGGCAAAGGAAGTAATGAAAAAATACTGATAAAAAACAAAGACGGAAGGACATGAAGCTCTCCGTCTTTGTTTTTGATTTATTTGCCCAGCTTGTCAGCTAAGCGATAGAATGTGACTATAGCCTGTTCAGTTGTATATGTAGCCTGTGGCATGAAGTTGTCATTTTCATCTCCGTTCATAATCTCATTGGCTTTAACGAACCGCACATTATTAATTGCCCACGGACTTACGGCGTCCCTGTCATTAAATGCGAACATGCCCGGTTTATCGGTCATGCCGAGAGTTCGTGCACATCTTGCAAGCATTGCCGCTGCCTGCTCGCGTGTGATGTCGTCATCGGGTCTGAAGCTGCCGTCGTCATAGCCAGTAACTATACCGAGCCTTGCGCACGCTTTTATTGTATAATCGGAGGTGTCGGTAAATTCGGGTTGAACGTTGCTATGCTGCGCCGCGAAATCATCAAGATTCATTTGAGTGCAGCCTTCAATCAGAGCTGCAGCAAGGTTACAAAACCCGGCTCTTGAGATGTTTTGAGTATAATTTTTCTGAAGAAGTTCCGGAACGATCTCAAGCTTTATTGCATGCTCAATTTCCTCCTTTGCCCAGTCTGAAGCTCCAAGGACTGCCGGCGTTTCCAGCGGTTTATATGAGGGAACCGGGGTTGGAGCTGCGGATGTAAGCTGCTTTGTATTCCCAAGAACAATCCCATTGAATACGCAGCCTTGAATATTTTCGTACTCTGCACCGTTATATCTTACGGTGACGGAAACCGTGTCACCTTCGGAACAGTGTTTTGCCGTAAACGCGATTGTTCCGTTTGTTCCACCTGCGGGTATTACACCGCTTCTGCTGTCTATTGTTTTTCCTGTTGCGGTGTTCCTTAATATAAGCGTGTACTCGCGCTGTTTCTGAGACTTATACATACAGTGGACAGAAACGGAAAAGTCCTCATCGGGATATATGCTTTCAACTGCGCTTATCCGCGGAGGTTGCGCCAATATCTCAGCTTCAAAGCCTCTTTTTTGTTCAAGCATTTCCAGATATGCCTCGCTGTTTGTATCTGTAACCTGCGATGATGCTTCATCTATAGAATCAAAATACGCGTTTACTTTATTCTCGATTTTTGCGCTTTCGCTGTATGTCAATCCTGACGAGAGCGATACTATCTTTTTTGAAACAGAGTAGAGATCTCGTATATTTTCGGCATCCATCGAAAGTTCGGGCGGATTTTCACTTATTACTAATCCGATAGGGTTTTCACCGGTCGGTACAGGGTTATTATTCATCAATGAAAGAATCTGTGACTGTGCCGAAGAAGCCCCGGCAGGGAATACCGATAAGGAGAAAACCGATGCGGCGCAAATCAGTGCTGCTATAAATTTTTTCATAATCAATTCCTCCTCCATCAGTATATGAAATATTTCAATTTATAATCTGAACCGCTCCCGCCTGAGGCGAGTGTGATTCTTCTTATTGTTCCGTCTTCACGTGATGTTTCAACCGCAACATAGTTATGGTATATGCCGTAATAGAATCCGTTAAGACCGAGATCACCGGAGAAATCAGGGAGAACTGAGTCTTCACCGAGTCTATACAGATACCGTACTGAGTCGCGTGTTATATAAACCCTGTCTGCTCCGCTGCCGTCATATCGGCTGCCGGTTGTAAGTGTTCCGTATACGCCGTTCGTTACGGATACAACAGTTATGATACAGTTTTCAGACGATGCAGTTTCCGTGCCTGTGTTTTCTATTCGTATGTCTATATATGTATCACCGTTATGCATTGTAGCATAATGCTCGCCGATGTCTATGTTTGCCGGAATATTATCGGAAACATAACCCATAGCGGCTAAATCGTTTATTGTGCAGGGCACGCTTATTTTATCGGTACCGGCTGTTATGAATTCCGGCTTTTCTGTCATGACGCCGGTGATGGCGGACACATCAGATGTTTCTGTTTTGATCTCCGACATTGGGGAGTAATGCTCAATATATCCGTATGCGTTTATAAGCTCAAATCTACATAGATATTCTCCCTGCAACTCTGATATTTCAAACGACGGATCATGAACCGTAAACATATCGGGTATCGTTTCTGCTAATGTGTTGTCGGTGTTACGGCATTCCGCTGATGTATATATCCTATCTCCGGTGAGAAGCGATGCGTCGTCCTTTGCCGCAAGGGCTTTATTATCGGAATATTCTGTGTTTATAATACTTCCGTCTTTATCAAGCTCAATTTTTATCGGGCGCAAATCTAAAAGCGCGCCGCAGTTTCCGGTATCCTTTACTATATCCACATAATATTTTCCGTTCTGTATTTTAAGCTCGCAGGGATAGGAACAAGAATCGCTCCTGAGAACTGCGGATATGTTATCATACGATGCTGTAAGAGTGCTGTCGCTTATTTTTACATCATCCGTTACGAAAACGCGGCGGTAGATTCCATTTTCTGCTTTATATACTGCAAGCTGCGCCGAGTATGTATCGCGCGCTACAGTATCGTCCATTTCATATGTATAAACCGAGTTCGCTGCTAAAATGTTTCCGCCTGATATTTCGGGAATTACGTATGAGGAAGGCGTGATATTACTAAGAAGCTGTAGACCTGCCTTATAGTCATCAAGATCACTGTCTGTCATGCGATTCCATGAGGCATGAAGCTGTTTATCGTCGCTTCCGAAAACAGTTATACCTCCGGGACTGTCAGGACTGCGGTATATAACAGCGTCACTTACGGCTTCGGAAAGCTCAGTTGTGTCAAAGCCGGCGGCTTCAAGCCTTTCGGCATAATCCGCTATATCAATATATTCGCCGGACGCGCCGTAGGAGAGAGCACTGTGTTTTGCACTGTATGCCGCGTCTGCGTTATCGGATGTTATGTTATTTGACGTGCTGTTCAACGCCGCAATCACTTTATCGGTTTTTGAAAGATCTGAGCATGAGATCACTGATCTTTTCTTTATCCCGTTTTTAACGTTGTAATCAAAGCTGGTGTCAATTATTATGCGGCACAGCTCGTCTCCGGAAATGTACGGGTTATCGTTTAATGCGCTTAGAAAGCTGTAATCCCATCCAACGCTGTTCGCGACGCTCTCCGAGCCTATAAAGTATCTGAATCCGGCGTCGGCGAAAGCTTTTTCGGTCTGGATATCCGCCATAAGACACGCGTCGAAGCCGATTGTTTCATAATTATATTGAAGTCCGAAGTCGTTTTTTACATCTTTTTTTATATCACTGAATACCTCGGCAAGCTTTTGGATTGAAATCGGATCATTTTCTCCGCTGTCGTCCATGCCGTAGCCGTTAAAGTATCCGCCGCCGTGATCCCAGAAGAAAACGCTGTATTTTTCTGCTCTGTACCTCGCCATATATCGGAACATGATATCATATATGTCGTCTGTGTCGAATAGATTGTAGTTTGTTGCGGATTCCAGCTTATCAAGACTGTTGTCTGTAAGTCGGAAAATACCCGAGGGGCAGTCTTCATTCATGCTGCCGCCGGCAATGAGAATTACGTTAGCATCGTTGCTGTTAAAGCCGCTGCCGAGCATTTCGGATATATCGCTGTTTGCAAAAGCAGTCATGTCCGAGCCTATCATGTATATAAACACAGTCTGTTCGGCAGTGTTTTTCGGAGTCTGTGCGAAGGATGAAGGCGCGGCTGTAAAGGAGCCTAGTGAAATGACTGCGGTAAGAATGTATGCTGATATTTTTTTCATTCTTCTACCTCCGTTCCGTCTTCTTCAACTGATACTTCCAACGCTTTCATTTCTTCTTGTTCATCTGTCGGATAGTCAGCAAGATTCATTTCTATATAGTTCTTTGCCTTTCTGTAATCCGCGCGACATGATTCAAACAATATGCCGTCAATCTCTGTATCGTATTTTTCTATACCCTCGTAAATCTGCCCGCTATCATTTGCGTTTCCATAGGATTTCTCAAAATCATCCACCGCAGCGGTGTATTCTGACACGCTTTGCGAAAAGTTTTTGTAATAGCCGATGATTATATCATCATCATATTTATACGGCGCAAGCGTATCATCCCAGTTTTTAAGCTTGCTGTTGTTTTTCGCAATTGTGTCGATGCGGGTATCAAGCTCTGATTTTGAATACTCAGAATCATCATTGGGCAATGTATAGATCGATCTGACTTGATTTGACTTGTCGGATTCAGGCACATATGATTCAGTGACGTTATTGTGTGGAGCGGCGCTGCCGGCGGCAGCTGTGTTGTCATTTGCTCTTGCCGTCGTATTGCTTCGGGTAGGAGCTGCGGAATTGCCGGCAGTATCCGATTGCGGAGCAGGCTTCACAGCAACGGGTACATCTGCCGTACCGGATGCATCTGCTTGTGACGGCACTTGCTCTGTGTCAGATTTCCCCGGATTGCTGTCAGGTGATTCGGTTTGTTCTGTTGATATGATAAGTTCATTTTCAATTGATCTGTCAAAATACTGATTGCTTATTTTAGGTATTGTGTATGCGCATAGTGCGGCACACGCTGCGATCGCGGAAAGCTCTGTTATAATTCTGCGTATACGTTTCTTCTGCGAGTTGTGTGAAATTGTAATTTCGGGCTTGATGCTTTCGGATCTTTCGTATTCCCTCGCCATTTCTACGAGCTTCTTTTTCAGCTCAGTGTTCACCGGGACACTGTTTTCCGAACGCTGATATTCAGTTTTAAATCTCTGTTCATTCATTTCAGATGTCCCTCCTTTAATATGTTTTCGAGCTGCTTTCTGCCCCTGGCAAGCAGGGAACGGACAGTAGTCTCCTTTTTGTTTATTGCTTCCGCTATCTCTTTAGTTGAATATTCTTCATAGTAATACAGATGAATGACCGCTTTATATTTTGTGGGCAGCATATCCACAGCGGCGCTTAGCTGTTCGATTCCGTCGCTTTCGTCGGGCGGCGGTACTGCGGGGGTAATTCCGCTGTCGTCATCAGGTAATGCTGTTGTGCGTTCTGTCCATGAGTTTTTTACCTCAGAAACAGAGCAGTTATATGTAACCCGTATAAGCCATGCCTTAACATGCTCCTCGGATTCAAATTCGCGGTAGTGATTCATGTACCGTAAAAAAACATTCTGAACAGCATCATCGGCTTTATCTGCTCCGGCGGTTTTTCTCGCCAGTCTATATACCATGTCAAAATATTTTTCAACTACAAGTGACGGTGAGCTCAGTATATCCGTCTCTGTAGTTTGCATATCTTCACATCCAATCAGTATTTTTTATGTTATAATATCATTATATCACAATATCAGATTTTGTTCAAGACTTTTGCTCTCATATATAATACTTTTGAAAAGCTTTAAATGTTGCAAATTTATAAAATTTTAGTAAAAGTTGATTCTTTTTTATTCCGTCACAAAACAAGCTGGCGGTGAATAGTATATCATAAAAAATAACCTGATAGTAAAGGAGATGCTTTGAATGTTTGAAAACAGCCTTAAGGAATATATAGAAATCATGAGCGGAGGTGTGGAAATTGGATTTAAAAGGTAAAAAAATCGGCTTTGCTATGTGTGGCAGCTTCTGCACGTTCAGTAAGGCGATAGAAGCCGTTCAAACACTTGTTGATGCCGGGGCTGACGTGATCCCTATTATGAGTGAAGCGGCATATTCGGCTGATACGCGATTCGGTGCGGCGGCGCGATGGCATGATGAGCTGTGTCAGAGAACAGGGCATGAGATAATACATACGATTCAGGATGCGGAGCCAATAGGCCCGAAGCAGCAGCTTGACGCGCTTGCGATCCTGCCATGCACCGGAAATACACTTGCGAAGCTTGCTAATGATATCTGCGATACACCTGTGACGCTTGCTGCGAAAGCGCACCTCAGAAATGAGCGTCCGGTAATCATCGGCGTATCAACAAACGATGCACTTGCAGCCGCGGCACATAATATTGGAGTGCTGTTAGCAAGGCGGCATATATACTTTATACCATTCTCTCAGGATGATCCGGAAAATAAAACGCGCAGTGTGGTTTGTCATTTTCCGATGCTGTGCGACACTCTCAGCGCCGCTCTTGACGGCAGACAACTCCAGCCGATTCTGGCTGTTTAGATATATTTCATATAAAAGGAGAAGGGGCTGTTGCGTTAAGTCCTAAAAGAAAAGACTCAAATCCATGATAATGGTTGAGTCTTTTCTGCTTTCATGATATAATTAAATTTTGTGTTACAATTTAGGATTTACTCCTGATTTTTTAGAAAAAATCGAAATTGAAGAAATCAAAAAGATGTGTTCGTGAAAGGCGATACAGCCCTCAGTGAACCGCTCCAAAGCAGGGGCGGTTTTAATTTTGGGATTTTTTCTTACACACATTTCATCAGTCAAAAGCGCAGAAAGGTTTATAAAAGTGTAAAAAAGTCAAATAAAAATTCAGTCAAAATTCAGTCAGTTG
>JAFLUC010000061.1 GCA_022509005.1 Oscillospiraceae bacterium
CGCAGACGGAAGATGATACATCATATTTTAACCACATAATCAATATTATGAGGTAAAAAAATATGATATATAGGATTGTACATACATTATATCATCACATAAACATATTTGTCAATAAATTTTCATTAATTTTTAACATTTTTTTATATAAAACGCACAACAACCGGACCGATTTGAAAAATTGTTTTTAACCGGTCTGTTTTGGGTGTCTTTTTTTATGTGAATTTTGCATTTCTGCCGGTTTCCGTTTCTTTAGAGGTAACCCAAATACCTCATAATATTGATTATGGGGTATTTTCATGTTCAGCAAAGCGTCAGTCCAAGCTTCTCCATCTGGCGACGGTGGACGCTGCCGCTTTCCATTGTGTATATCCGCGTTGTGTTTACGCTGCTGTGCCCTAAAATATCTGCCAATCGCACTATATCCTTATAGGTCGAATAATACACCCTTGCGAAAAGATGCCGCAGATTGTGCGGGAATACCTTTTCCTTTGCCACCTTTGCAAGATCTGCTATCTTTTTCATCGCCTTTGCGATATTGGATCGGTCAACCGGATTACCTGTTTTAGTTACAAACACGCTCCCCGATTTTATACCATTCTTTTTAGCGTACCTTTTTAAAATATTACACATATCCTTCGGGATAAACACCTCGCGAACCTTTCCTTTGCAGTCTATTACCGCCGTTCCGCTCTCTATCGCGCTGACCGTTATATATTTAAGCTCTGATATCCGTATTCCGGTTACAAACATCGTTTGTATGATCAGGCGGATCCTAGTTTTGCCCGATTTCTTTGCCGCATTTAAGAGGCTTTTATATTCCTCGAGTTTCATCTCCCTGTCTCTGTCTCTGAAAATCTTTTTTTGTATTTTTATAGTTTTAAGCATAAGCTCCTGACATCCCTTAAATCTAAACAGACTGTTTAGTGAGGATATAGCCGCATTAACGCTTACCGGCGCATACACTGACTTTAAATGCTCCTTGTATTCGAGCATTATATCCTTATCGGCTTCCCTTGCGCCGAGCCATTTTTTAAATACGACAGTATCATGAATATATTTCTCTACTGTAGCCTGTGATTTTTCGGATTTAATCAGGCATTTCTTAAATTCATCAATCGTTTGTTCCGTTATTTTCATCATCATATACCTCCTAGGTTGCATAGGCGAGCAGCAAGCATAGCTTGCGACCAGCCGTATTATTCAGTTTGCGCCGGGGAAACATTATATTCCGATTATAGCATACAAGAGGTGTAAGTTATTAACAAAATTAATAATCACAGCTTTCTTCCAAAAACATATTGAATTTTCCCATTAACTGTGTTACAATTGATATAATGAGGAGGGTATTGCTTTATGTCAATATTTAAAAAGCTGAAACTCGCAAGAGAAAAAACCTTGAATATTATAATAGTAGGCGCCGGCAAGGTCGGCTCAACGTTGGCGGATAAGCTTACGGCAGAGGGCAATAACGTTACCGTTATAGACAAAAGTCCTGAGCGCATAAGCAGACTGGCTACAACCTACGACATAATGGGGATAACCGGCAACGGTTCAAGCTACGGAACGCTTATGGATGCAGGTATTGAAAACGCTGATTTAATCATTGCGGTGACTGATTCGGACGAGCTGAATCTTCTTTGCTGTACTCTTGCAAAAAAAGTCGGTAACTGCTCGGCAATTGCGCGAGTTCGCACTCCTGACTATGCGGAGGAACTCACATATCTGCGCGATAAGCTCGGTATTTCGATGATTATAAACCCTGAACTGGAAGCAGCAAGAGAAATAAACAGAATACTTCACTTCCCCTCCGCAATTTCTGTGAACGCGTTTGCCAAGGGTACTGTTGATATGATAAAATTCAAGCTTCCGAAGAACAATATGCTGTGCGGCATGTCACTTATGGAATTCAGGAACAGCCCGGCTCTGGGCAATGTACTTGTATGCGCCGTTGAACGCGGAGATGATCTTGTAATCCCTAACGGAAGCTTTAATCTCATGGCAGAGGATATTGTATCGTTTATAGCTACTCCTCATAACGCTTACAAATTTTTCAGACATATCGGGCTTGGCGGACGCCGTGTTAACTCTGCTTTAATTATAGGCGGAGGAAAAACCTCGTTTTATCTCGCAAAATATCTGCATCAATCCGGCATCTCCGTTAAAATTATCGAGTCGAATTTCGCGAGATGCCAGGAGCTTAACGAACTTCTTCCTGACAATATAGTAATAGTTAACGGAGACGGAACAGATGAGCAGCTGCTTATGCAGGAGGACATTGCATCAGCTGGGGCGGTAATTCCACTTACCGGAGTTGACGAGGAAAATGTGCTGCTCTCGCTTTATGCAATGCGCGTCGCACCCGATATAAAGGCGGTCACAAAGGTAAATCACATCAATTTCTCAAATGTGATAAACGAACTGGAGCTTGGCAGCGTTGTCTATCCGAGATTTATGACAGCAGAGATTATCCGCACATATGTCCGCGCGAAAAAGAATTCTATCGGAAGCAATATAGAAACGCTTTACAGGATATTTGACGAGCGTGCCGAAGCAATAGAGTTTAAGATTGACGGCGATTCTGACTTTTTAAATATACCGTTCAAGGATCTGAAGCTTAAAGATAATCTGCTTATCGCGTCTATCCTTCGTAACGGAAAATCATTCATCCCCGGAGGTCAGGATTGCTTCAAGTCAGGCGACGGCGTCGTTATCGTGACAACGCATTCTGGCTTTACGAATATACGTGATATTTTAGGATAAGAGAGGGGTTGCACCTGTGAATTTCAGAGCGGTATTATATATTCTCGGATGGATACTCAATATTGAAGGCGCGTTTATGCTTCTTCCGTTTATTGTAGCGCTAATTTATGGCGAGTCTTCGGGGTTTTCCTTTCTCATAGTGGGTATTATATCCATGATCATAGGTCTTATCATAGTATTGCGTAAGCCTAAGAATATGACCTTTTTTGCGCGTGAGGGCTTTGCCGTTACTGCGCTTTCATGGATCGTACTGAGTATTTTCGGCTGTATTCCGTTTATTATAAACGGCGACATACCCGTGTTTACCGATGCTCTCTTTGAAACGGCATCAGGTTTTACAACGACCGGAGCTAGTATTCTTAATAATGTCGAGGCACTTTCACACGCCTCGCTTTTCTGGCGCAGCTTCACGCATTGGCTGGGCGGAATGGGAGTTCTAGTTTTTCTGCTCGCGCTGGTCCCGATGACAGGCGGCTCGCATATGAATATCATGAAGGCGGAAAGCCCCGGTCCGTCGGTCGATAAGCTTCTTCCGAAGGTACGGCAGACGGCGTTTGTGCTTTATGCTATATATTTCGGACTTACAGCACTTGAACTTATATTTCTCATTGCCGGAAAAATGCCGGTATTTGACGCGATTACAACGGCTGTGGGTACGGCGGGAACAGGCGGCTTCGGTATAAAATCTGACAGCATGGCAAGCTACTCTCCGTATATCCAATGGGTTGTGGGTGTATTTATGATGCTGTTCGGTATAAACTTTACATTCTACTTCCTACTGATTATAAAGAAATTCCGACAGGCATTTGCTCTTGAGGAGGTGCGGAAATATATATTATTAATAATAGCAGCAACAGCTATTATTATAATTTCTATAATGCGCAGCGGGGCATTTATAGAAATGCCGTTTACAGATAAACTCCGTCACGCGTTTTTCCAGGTTTCATCTATCATAACCACAACGGGTTTCTCGACTGTCGATTATGACTATCCGAACTGGCCCTTAATTGCAAACATAGTAATTGTTGCACTTATGTTTATCGGGGCATGCGCGGGCAGCACTGGCGGCGGAATAAAGGTTTCGCGGGTTTCGATTCTTTTTAAAACCGTAAAAAAGGAGCTTACTTTGTTCTTTCATCCCAAAAGAGTTGTTCTTATAAAATTTGACCGTAAACCGGTGGCGCATGAAACAATACGTACAACAAACGTATTTATTATGGCATATATATTCGTTTTTGTAGCCTCAGTCTTTCTTGTCTCAATTGACAATTTCGACTTTACAACGAGCTTCACCTCTGTTGCGGCTACACTTAACAATATCGGTCCGGGTCTCAGCAATGCAGGACCTACAGAAAGCTTTGCTGCATTCTCGCACTTTTCAAAATATGTTATGATATTTGATATGATTGCGGGACGACTTGAACTGTATCCGATGCTGATTCTTCTCACACCGGAATTCTGGAAGAGCGTATTCTCCCCGAACCGGGGCATAAGAGTATATAAATAAGAAAGGCGGAACATAAAATGAATTTACCGAATGATCCGGCAATGCTTGTAAGTGTGCTTAACACAAAGCTGCGTGACTTCTACCCGTCACTTGATGCGCTATGTGATGACATGGAAAGCGATAAGGACACGCTTATTTCAAAATGCCGAATAATAGGCTATGAATACAACAGCAAACGCAATCAGTTTGTATAAAGTGGGGTGATTCAATGCTTGAAACAGAACTAAAATGTATACTCAGTGAAGAAACCTATCTTGAGCTTGAAAAAATGTTTGCATGGGACTGGGTAAAGGAGCAGATAAACCACTACTATACAGACTCTTCAAATGAACTTAAAAAACATGGGATAACGCTTCGCATCCGCACAAAGGACGAGATCAATAAAATCCAGATCAAAACGCACAAGAACGCCGACAGTCCTTTGCAGATATGCGAAGAAGCCGAATATGATACGGATTCTGTACCTGAAAGCTTCACAGCAGACGCTGTAAAAAAAATGACCGGATTAAATATTCCGGTATCGCTTTTAGGCTCTCTTACAACTCTGCGCCACAGTCTTATGTACTGTGAAGGAGTTGAAATATGTCTTGACAAAAACGATTTCCTTGACAAGACAGACTATGAGATAGAAATCGAATACAGCAATGAAGTTCCGAAGGAGCTTATTGATAAGCTCAGGGCTTCAGGTGTCGAATTTAAAATGGCCGCCACAGGAAAATGCACACGATTCATGCTCCGTCTTGCGGAAATCCTGCGCGGAGAAGACTAAACCGAGGGGGAATATCACAATGAAAAAGAAACTTATTTCACTTTTAATGACTGTCGCAGTGCTATTGAGCGCGACTACCGCGTTTGCAGAGAATCCGACAGAGGCGCCGGATGTTACTGCTTCACCCGAAACAGTGTCTGCAGAGCCAACCGGCACTCCGTCAATATCGCCAACGACTGAACCAACAGAGGAACCAACAGAGAAGTCTGCAGAGGAACCGACAGAAGAACCGACAGAAGAGCCGTCACCGGATCCCGATTTTGAGAAGGAAATAAAATATCTCTATGACGGAGTTTTGTTAGGCTTATATCCTCCGGCACGGCTTATTGACGGTGTTACAATGATTCCTATAGAGCATGTCGCTGAATATATCGGAATGACCGCTGTATATGATCCCGATTGGAACGTTGAAATAGTGTCGTTAGGAGACGACTGCATTTATTTCAATGTTGATACTGAATATACAACCGCATTCGGCACAGATCTGAACGCAACACACAAGACCGAAATAATAGATGGCATGGTCTATGTTTCGCTCCGAACCTTCTCTGAAATTCTCGGAAGTGAACTGTACATAACAGACGATTACTATTCACTCACAATAGATATGACCGGTTCGCCGATTGTAAAGAATTATTTTGATAGCATTCCCGTAAACCAATGGGGAATATCAAGCCGTACAAATTATCTTGTATGGGTATCAAAGAGCGAATACAAGGTGCGCGTTTATAAGGGCAGCCAATATAAATGGCAGCTTGTGCGCGAAGCGCCGTGCGCGATAGGCGCGCCGGGCACGCCGACGATCACGGGCTCGTTTGAATATCAGTACAAAACACAGTGGGACTATGGTACATACTATGTCGGCCCATGCCTTGTTTTCTACGGCGGCTACGCGCTGCACTCAGTTCTTCTTCGTTATGACAACACCGAATATGACGGCAGAACCGGAGTACAGATCTCCCACGGCTGTATAAGACTTAAAAAGTGGGATATAGACTGGATCGCCAATACAATACCGCGCTATACAAGAATATATATAACAGACTGATATTATCAATTTGTGTTCAATAATCCCAGAAGTCGCACGGCTTCCGGGATTTTTTCTTTATCTATTCCGGAATAGTTGATCACAACAACGCCTCCCGGTGCTTTTTCATTATTATGATAGTATTGAGACAGACACGAAATATTTATACCTAACCTGTGCGCGTCACGGATCAGCTCATCATCAGGTTTTCCGCAGTCAAGACGCATAAGAAAATGCAGTCCCGAATCCTTTTCAAATATATCCGCTCCCCTGAGTACCGGGTTATTCTCTATTGCCTTTAGCAACTCATCACGTTCCTCACGGTAATAGCGGCGCAGACGGTTGATATGATTGCCGAAATGACCGCCGTTAATGAATTCCATGAGTGTATACTGCTCAAAATTCGATACCGTACACGAATAAAAGGCGAGCTTTTTATAAAACAGCTCCGCAAGAGTACGCGGCAGAACCATATAGCTTATTCTTATCGTTGATGCAAGGCTTTTTGTAAACGTGTTCATATATATAACCTTATCCGATACGTCAATGCTCCTCAACGGCGGAATAGGTCTGCCTCCGAGCCGGAATTCTGAATCATAATCATCCTCTATTATATATCGCGTTTCCCGTTCCGCCGCCCAGCCGAGAAGCTCATAGCGGCGGCTTATCGGCGTTACTATCCCGGTCGGAAAATGATGAGACGGTGAAATATGCAGGATATCCGCACCGCTATCTTTAAGCGCGGCGACATTGATCCCGTTCTCATCAAGCGGAACATAGCGAATCTCAACCTCATTTGCTTCATACACCTTTGCAATTTTGCTATAGCCCGGTTCCTCAACCGCAAAGATTTTTTCGTGACCTAATAACTGAATGATAAGTCCGTAAAGATACTCCGTCCCGGAGCCGATAATTATTTGTGACGGCTGAACACGCATGCCTCTATACTGGTATAAATGCTCTGAAATCGCGGAACGCAGCTGCGCAATTCCGCCTCCGGGAGACTTTTGCATCAGCTCCGGCTGACGTTCTGAAAGAACACTGCGCATAATACGCGCCCATGTAGTGAACGGAAACAGCTCGTGCAGCGTATTATTGCTTGCAAAATCCGCAAAATATTCCTGCGTCACTTCCTCTCCTGCATTTATCGCCTCCGGTATGCTTATATTAACATCCGAAACAAAATACCCTTTCTTCGGAATGGAATAAGCATATCCCTCTGAAACAAGCAGCGCATAGGCATTCTCAACGGTTATTGTGCTTATGCCCAGATTTTTCGCAAACGTACGCTTCGACGGAAGCTTTATTCCCGGGCGCAGCTTCCCTGATAATATGTCATTTTTTATACATCCGTAAAGATGTTCATACAAGCTCTCTGACCCTATATCTGAAAATGAATATGTTAGCATCTGACTGTATCTCTCCTTAATCTGACCATATTGAATATATTTAAAATGGCGATTGAAATATGGTCACAGGTTTATTATAATACAAACAAATCAAAAAGTAAAGGAGAAATTTTTATGACAAACGAAAAACAATACTCATTAAATAAGGAGCTTGCCCAGATGCTTAAGGGCGGAGTTATAATGGACGTAACGACGCCAGAACAGGCAAAAATTGCTGAAGCGGCGGGCGCCGCTGCGGTTATGGCGCTTGAAAGAATTCCTGCCGATATAAGGGCAGCAGGCGGTGTTTCGAGAATGAGCGACCCGAAGATGATCAAAGGCATTCAGGATGCTGTTTCAATCCCGGTTATGGCAAAGTGCAGAATAGGTCACTTTGCGGAGGCGCAGATCCTTGAAGCAATCGAGATCGACTATATAGACGAAAGCGAGGTACTCTCGCCGGCTGATGACGCATATCACATCAACAAGCGTGATTTCCGCGTTCCGTTCGTATGCGGCGCTAAAAATCTCGGCGAGGCACTCAGGAGAATTACCGAGGGCGCGTCAATGATAAGAACAAAGGGCGAACCGGGCACGGGCGATATCGTTCAGGCAGTACGTCATATGAGAATGATGAACAGCGAAATACGCCGTATCGCGTCACTGCGTGAGGATGAGCTGTTTAACGCCGCAAAGGAGCTTGAAGTTCCGTACGAGCTTGTAAAATATGTTCATGATAACGGCAAGCTTCCGGTTGTAAACTTTGCCGCAGGCGGCGTTGCAACCCCGGCAGATGCCGCGCTCATG
This sequence comes from Oscillospiraceae bacterium, assembly GCA_022509005.1. Classification (GTDB taxonomy): domain Bacteria; phylum Bacillota; class Clostridia; order UBA1381; family UBA1381; genus Ornithomonoglobus. The sequence goes on from JAFLUC010000061.1 coordinate 8,262, forward strand.
ATGCAGCTTGGCGCGGAGGGTGTGTTTGTAGGCTCAGGCATATTCAAATCCGGAAACCCCGAAAAGAGAGCACAGGCTATTGTAAAGGCTGTTACAAACTATAATGACAGCAAGCTTTTAGCTGAGCTTTCAGAGGACCTGGGTGAAGCTATGGTTGGAATTAACGAGCAGGAAATTGAGCTGATAATGGCCAATAGAGGTATATAATTATGACAGGAGTTTTAGCCGTTCAGGGAGATTTTCTTGAACATGAAAAAGCACTGCTCTCACTCGGAGAGGATTGCTTTGAGATACGAAAGTTATCAGACCTTGACCGTGAGTTTGACCGCCTTGTATTCCCCGGCGGTGAGAGCACAGTTCAGTCAAAGCTTATAAAGGAGCTTGGCTTGTTTGACAGACTTAAAAGTGAAATAGAAAGAGGTACACCTGTATTTGCAACCTGCGCCGGACTTATACTTCTCTGCGATACGATAAGCGGCAATGACGGCTGCTGCTTCCGCACAATTCCGGCGGACGTTAAGCGCAATGCGTACGGCAGACAGCTCGGTAGCTTTTACACAGAGGGCGAATTCAAAGGTGTCGGGAAAATTCCGATGGAGTTTATACGCGCCCCATATATAAAAAGCGCATCCGACGACGTTGAAATTATGTCAGTAACAGACGGAAACATCACCGGTATCCGTTATAAAAATCAGCTTGCGGTTTCGTTCCATCCTGAGCTGTGTGACGATATGCGCATATATGAATATTTTCTCTCCATCTGAACAAAACCACTGGCTAAGCCAGTGGTTTTTCAATTACTTATATTTCTTACGTTTAAGGAATAGCAACGAGAGCACAAGGAACAAACCGCACAGTAAAATGAGCCATCCCCAGCCGCCAAATACTGATTTGTCATATAGAGAATTCCCCTTATACTCCTCCGATATAAGAATCTCGCCTATTGCCAAAGGACGCCCGTTTATTTTAGCCAAAGAACAGAAGCTGACGCATGCGTGCCGGCATGAAATAAAATACGAAATATATTCTGTTATGCCTTTAAGTCCCACAATCACGCTTGAGAACAGAATCTGCGGAATGAGGATTATTGTTGATGTGGTAATAGCCTGATCCGGATTGCCAACCAGCGCGGAAACCATAAGACCCAGACAGCTTGCGCTGAGCATCGTGAGGTATGTGGTTATAAGCATTTCGATAAACGGTGCTCCCTCTACTTCCGGTAAGCCCAGCATTACCGATATAGCCGCAATCAGAATGAAAGCCTGCACAAAATCGAGAATTGCCGTTACAAAAATTTTTGAACCGACATACGGTATTATCTGCAGGTTTGCCATACGTTCACGTCTGTATATATCCTGCTCCTTGCATATCTCCTGAACAGTGTTAAACAATCCCAGGAAGAATGCGCAGCACGAAAGTGTAAACAGCATCTTCTGTGTATCAGAGAATTCGTTATACAGTGTCTTCATCACAGTAGAGTAATTGATACGCATCTCGCCATTCCTAAATACAATATAAACAATAAATGCCATTATGGGCGCCAGCAGGAGCTTGATCGCGACTGTTTTGAAATCATTAAGCTGCAGCTCTATGTATCTTCTGACCAATATTCCGAACTGACGAACCGGGTTCGGACGTACCACAATTGATCCACCTTGATTCGCCTGCGGCACCGGAGCCTGATTTGCCATGGTTCTCTGCTCCCATAACGCAGCCCATCTGTCAGCATCGTTATTGACCATATTATATATATCCACAAGGTTATTTACGTTGAAGAACTGCTGAGCGCCATGCGGGCTTCCGCAGTAGCACAGCCTTCCACCATAACCCATGATGATGATCTTGTCACAAAGATGCAGGTTAAGAGGGGTATGTGTTACAAGCACAACCGTTCTGCCGCTCTTTGTCATATTCTTCAGGGTCATCATAAGATTTCTCTCTGTACCGGGGTCAAGACCTGAAGTGGGCTCATCCAAGAAGAACAGCTTCGGGTCTGAAAGAAGCTCAACGGCGATACTTGCACGCTTCTTCTGACCACCCGAAAGACTCTTTATCATAACGTCGCGCTTGTCCCCCAGCTCAACCATATTAAGAGCGTCTGCTATTCTCGCTTCTATTTCTTCTTCTGTTGAGTCCTGAGGCATTCTGAGCTTTGCAGTATAGTATAGCATACGTTCAAGCTTTAAATTATCATAGACAATATCCTGCTGAGGAACGTGACCTATCATCTGTTTTAAACTGTTATAGTTCGTGGCGAGATCTTCACCGTTTACATATACATTACCCTCTGAAATTTCACTGCTTCCGCAGAGACAGTTCATAAGAGTTGATTTACCTGCACCCGAACCGCCTATTATCGCAACAAACTCACCGGCATTAACAGTGAGATTGATATCCGTATTGATTCGCTTTGTTTTTGAACCCTTTCCTACAATCTTTGAAAGATGCGAAACCTCGAAACCGAGACCGCCCTCCTTCTTCATGTAGTGCAGGACTCCGTTCTGATAGATAAACAGAGTATCGCCTATTAAGAAGCGGTCCATTTCCGAAAGAGGAGCTATGCCCTGGAGCGGTGCTCCGTTAAACTGAACAGCAGCCTCCTTTAAAAGCGGCTGTATACAATAATACATTCCGTTAAAGAATACACGGCAATGCTGCTTGAAAACAGCAGTGTGATTTACGCTTATCTCACAATTCATATCACGGCCTATGGTGATAAACTGTCTGCCCATAAGAGCGAAGTGCTCATACTTATCATTGTTTCCGCCCTGTGAGCAGATAAACGCTACTCTGTATGACGTCTGCTCATAGCCGATTATAAGCTTATCGCCATCCACAAGACGCTTTCTTGCAACCCTGCTGCTATTCCAGAAAATACCGTTTGTACTGTTGTTGTCATAAACAATCCATGTATCATTTTCCCATCTGAAAAATCCGTGACGCTTACTTACAAGATTTGTTGTAAGTACAATATCATTTTCCGTACCTCGTCCGAAGGTGACGGCCTCTTTGCCAAAAGAGGCCAGATTTACAGAAAAATCCTTTCTTTCACCGTCAAATATATTGACAAAAAAATCAGCCGGCATATCTACTCCTCCATATTGTTATTTATATCAGCCATCGGTTCCTCCCATGGCATAATATCCCCATCCTCGCGAAGGTATTCTAATATCTGCCATATACCCTCGCCTGTTTTGCTGTCAACCTCAAACACATCCTCGCAGCCTGCAAGTTCAAGCCAGCGCCTTGCCTGCGGCAGATTGGCATAAGGACTGTTTTTCTGAGTTATGATCCCTATTACACGTCTGTTTGCAACAGCGGCACATGCAGGCGGATACAGCGAAAACGGCTCCGCCGCATTTATAAGCATACCAACAACATCAGCCTCGAAAGCGTACATCGCTATTGCATTGCCTAACTCCTTTGTCTGTATGTATTCACCCGGAGTATCAATAATAACATCAAAACGATTGACATACTGTGTTTTATGATAATGTATCTTTTCACCCTTCAGCGCCTGAGTAAGAGTTGTTTTCCCCGCCTCAGAGCGTCCTATAAGTACAATCTTTTTCATGTTCTTGACAGCTTGCACACCTTGAAGCCTAAATTATTTTCACAGTATTCAAGAACTGCTTTGAGTCCGGACTCAACATCCGATATAAGACCTGTGGTTATTAGCGTACCGGAAAATCTATCTACAAAGCTAAGATCTACATTTGCTGATTTTGTTGATAGATCCGCAGCAATAATCGCGGTCTCTGCCGGACTTACTGTAAGAATACCTATTGCAGCGCCTGAAAAATCCAATTCAGGATTAAGTCCGAGTTTCTGATACATTATAGGATCAGGACTTGCTATTACATGGGCAAGAGTTATTTCCTTGCCGGGGACGAGTTCCTGAACAATTCTCAATCTGTCATCAGAATCTGTTATCAAATTTCTAATATCCATATTTATGACTGTTAAATCCTTTCACATCAAATAAACACAATATATATTATAACATGTTTTATTTATAATTTCCAGTCCTTTTTACAAATTTCTTCGTTCAGCTTAAAAAAATGTCCAGAAACCGAGATATCCGAGAATAAAGCTGAACAAAATAAGCTGAATAACCACAAGCACGGCTGCTGTTGCAACAAAATTTGCATGCTGTGTTTTATGCCGGTTCATAAGCATAGACAGCCCGGAGCCTGCCGCGCCTCCGACCCACATATATTTGAACAATGTCTTTTCCGGAACGCGCTCCTGATTCCTTTGCGCATATCGCTTATCGGCAGCAAATACAACATACGCGCGTACGTTTATAAAAATGATATATGCCACAAACACAGTGAACAATATAAGATTCGCCTTGTTGTTGCTGAACAGCTTCATCATTGTTGGCGGCGCCGGGATAGGCGCTTCCTTAAGATATTCATAGAACGCCTTAAAAGCGCCTGTTACAGTGTCGAGTATTGCAAAAAACATCTCTCTCAGCCCCGCTTTTATTTCCAACATCTGCGGACTGTTTTCAAAGCTCATCATAATTATTCATCTCCCGCTGACAGCTTGGCTGCTTGATCGCTCGTTATAAGCGCATCTATAATTTCATCCATATCTCCATTTAAAAATTGTCCGAGCTTATAGAGCGTAAGTCCGATACGATGATCGGTAACGCGGTTTTCATGAAAATTATATGTTCTTATTCTTTCGCTCCTGTCACCGGAACCCACCTGAGATTTTCTCGTATCCGCAATCTCCTTGTTCCGCTCCGCCTCCATTACTTCGTATATACGCGAGCGAAGAATCTTCATTGCCTTTTCCTTGTTCTGCAGCTGCGATTTCTCGTCCTGGCACGATACAACTATACCGGTCGGAATATGGGTTATACGAACCGCCGAATCGGTAGTATTAACGCACTGACCTCCCGGACCGCCGGCGCGGAAAACATCAATACGCAGATCATTCCGATTTATGTCAACCTCTACATCTTCAACCTCGGGAAGAACCGCAACCGTTACGGCGGAGGTGTGTATTCTTCCCCCCGATTCCGTTTCCGGAACACGCTGAACCCTGTGGACTCCGCTTTCATATTTCAGTCTTGAATACGCGCCCTTACCTTCGATTGAAAAGGATATTTCCTTGTATCCGCCAAGCTCTGTGGAATTTGAGTTCATAATGTCTATCTTCCATCGATGCGCTTCGGCATACATACCGTACATACGCATGAGATCAGCGGCAAACAGCGCTGCCTCCTCGCCGCCTGTTCCGCCGCGGATTTCCATAATTACGTTCTTTTCATCATTCGGATCCTTAGGCAGAAGCAGAAGCTTCAGATCCTCACGGCATTTTGCGGCAAGCTTTTTTGTTTCCTCGAGCTCCTCGCGAAGCATATCAATAAGCTCCTTGTCACTTTCCGTCTCAATAAGCTCCGTATCGTCCTTGATTATATTTTCATATTCCTTGTATTTCCTGTACTCGTCTATAATCGGCGTAAGCTCACTGTGCTCCTTGCAGTAGGCCCGCCATGCAGGCTGGTCTGCAATCACCTCCGGATCGCTTATTTTCTCTGCTACAAGCTCAAAGCGCTGCTCCAGTGACGCGAGTTTTTCCAACATAATATAAATTCCCCTTTCTACGCTACGCAAAACTCCGTTTTGCTATGCTACAATCTGCAAGCAGATTGTT
>JAFLUC010000062.1 GCA_022509005.1 Oscillospiraceae bacterium
TTGGTGCCGGTGACCGGGGTCGAACCGGTACGGATTTTACTCCACTGGATTTTGAGTCCAGCGCGTCTGCCAATTCCACCACACCGGCATCTGCAACATAGATTATGATAACATATTTATTAAAAAATGTCAAGCTATTTTTAGCATTTTAACTATAAATCGCGGCGGATTTACTTCACTGATTCAATAACATAAAAAGCACCGTTTCCGGTGCTTTTCTAGGTATAGGATAAAAGGGTGAAAAGTAATTTCTATATTTTTAATAAACAATAATCGAAAATCTTTTCAACTATTACCATTATACCATACATATCGTTAAAAATCAATATCTTTTTTAAAAAAGTTTAAAAAACTATATTGAGTCATTTTTCATTCTTCTTTTTTAAAGAGGAGCATCTGCCAATGACAGAATAATGCTTAAATTGCCGTTTCTGCATCTCAATTCATCTATGAAGGCTTTATCTGTTCCGTCTTCCTTCATCGATACGTTATACGCAAGCTCGAACAATGAACCGAGATCGGTCGTTTTTATCTTTATAAGCTTATATTCTGTTGTGTACTTCTTAAATATATCTTCAAATGCGTTCTCATAATCAAGATCCTCAGGGATTGTTATTTTAAGCTTTTTAGCCGAGGTCTTAGAGCTTGCAAACCTGGTTTTGTGTATTACAACCATGAATATGCATACAACCGCTACGAATACCGCGCCGTATACATACTGCCCTACTCCGCATGCAAGACCCGCAGCAATATCAAAGAATATATAGCCAATATCCTTCGGCTCGCCCGGCGCGGAACGGAACCTTATGATCGAAAGCGTTCCCGCTAAAGAGAATGCCCTTGCCACATTCGAGCCTACAAACAATATAATCATTGCAAGTATTATCGGCAGTATCGTAAGAGTTACCGCAAGGCTCTCGGAATAAAGTCCGTTCTTCTGAGTTTTTATATATGTCACGGCAATAACCAGACCAAACACGAGCGCCGCCAATAATGTTGTTATTACATCGCCTATATTTATAGCAGATGTATATGCTGTTATTGATGAGAATATTGCTTCCATATTATACTGCCTCACTTAATTTATTACTAATCATTTTTTTATATTCCATGCCATACTTTGAAAAGCTTACCCTTTTAACGCCGTTTTCGGTGAGCGCATCGCACAGCCATAATGGCTTTGCGCGCGAGGTCTTGATTTCCATAATCCATATACCGTCATCTAAAAGCTGTGCTCCGTGATCGCCAGCTTCAAGGCTCAGTTCGGTGCGGCGCGTGCGTATGTTTGTGTCAAACGATATTCTTAAGTCCGGATTTCCTTCTTCAAAATATGCCAGCCTGTCATACGCTATATACACCTTAGGCTCAACGTCATAATACCTCAAGAAATACTCTATCTCATTGCATACCTGAACGTTCATGTATTCTTTAATATCCGGTTTATTTTTTGTTTCACAGAAATCATACGCTTCATTAAGCTTCAATGTTGTTCGCCGCTTATTTACACATTTTTTAAACTTCTTCTTTATCTCCAGAAAGACAAATGAATCATCTTCCGGAACGCCATATGAACGCAGCCTGAGCTTTTCCTTATATACCGGCTTTTCAAGCGATTTTCTTATAAGCGCGTTATCATCTGTATCATAATACAGATTTGCAATAGTATATGTAGAATGATTAATACAATGTTTATCCATTCTCATATGCTTATCTATAACCGGAAGAATTGCGTCAAGCTGTTCCTGCGTAATTAAATATTTATGCTCAAAACGGTTGAACACCTCAATTGCCATTTTCCAGACTTCCTTTCATCCATTGTATTGCATTATACCTCAGGTAACTTAAATAAACCTTAAAATTAAAAATTTTTCGTTACTCCTATTAACAAATTCTGCTCCTGTTTCATAGTATATACTAAAGAAAGGCAAAAGCCTTTAATGAAAAACAAAAAGGAGGAATTTTTTATGGCTACACGCCTGTTAAACAGAGCGCAGATAAACTACACTTTTAATGGTTCAGGAGCATCTGCTATCTCTAACCAGACAACCACAACACTTTTAGATCAGTATACCATGTCAGTTACAAAGGATACGTTAACACCTGAAGTAAAAGCGTGCTGCAATGCCACATATGTTGTAAGAGTTGAAAACAACGGCACGGGCACACTCAGCGATATTACAGTACGTGACAATCTCGGTGCGGGTAGGCGCAGATCGGATCATCAGGAGTCGGAACGCGGACACGAGCATGAGTCAGAAGCTCCGCTCACCTACGTTGAAGACTCTGCCGTATTCTACCTTAACGGTACAAAAATAGAGGGTACTGCACAAACAAACAGAAGAGGCGTTACCTTTGAAACAGATACTCCGCTTGAACCTGGTGATAACCTGCTCATAATTTATGTTGCAACGCTGGATTCATCGCAGACAAAGCCTGTTACAAACACTGCTACGGTTACTGCAAGAACCGGATCGGTATCCAGAAGAGAAATAACCGAGTCTGATACAGCAACAATAAGACCGATTGCCTGTGCAGCGGTTTCAATATTCAAGACAGCGGATAGAGATACTGTTATGTCCGGAGACACATTGACCTATACCTTCACACTTATGAACAGCGGCTTTAAGGCTGCAGATGAAATCACACTTACAGATGAATTCCCTGAGGAGTTTACAGTTACAAGCGTATCCTATACCTCAAACGGCGTTACAACACCTGTTTCTTCAGATGATTATACAATCACCGGAGACACATTAACGCTCCCTGCATCAGGTAGCGACCTTGTTATAGGGGTTCCGGCAGCTAAAAAAGCAGGTCCGGGAATTACAACAATCACTATTACAGGTACTGTTGCCTAAAACACAAAACCGTCTGCAAGGCAGACGGTTCTACATAAAATATCACATGCTTTCAACAACCGAAATGCCAAGCAGGCCGAGCGCTGATTTTATAACCATACAAACAGCGTCAACAATAGCAAGTCTTGCCTTCTTTGTTTCTTCTTCTACGCCGTCCTTCATGATCGGATTTGTGTTATAAAACTTATTAAATGCCTTTACAAGATTTGTTACATAACGGTTAACATAGAACGGTTCGTTCTTATCCGCCGCATCCTTTACCGCATCACCGAAGCTATTAAGAAGCTTTACAAGCGTGTACGCGTCATCCGAAACTGCCTTTGACAGATCCGCGCCGCTGTAATCTATCCCTTCCGCTCTGCGGAGTATGCTCTTTCCTCTTGCATAGCCGTACATGCAGTACGGCGCAGACTCGCCGTCAAAATCAAGCATTGTATCCCATGAGAATACAATATCCTTTTCGCGCGAGTTTTTAAGGAAGGTATAGAGAATTGCGCCTATTCCTATCTTCTTTGATACGTCATCTATATCATCAACAACCGAGTTATTGTTTTCTATAATCTCCCTTGTCTTTTCAATTGATTCGTTAAGAACCTCCTCAAGGAATACAACATCTCCGTGACGTGTTGACATAGCCTTGCCCGGAAGCTTTACAAGACCAAAGCCTACATACTTACAGCCGCTGCTCCACTCCCAGTCCGCGCGCTTCATAACCTCAAATATCTGCTTGAAGTGCAGCGCCTGCGGAAGTCCGACAACATATATATTCTTATCAAAATTATATGTTCTGTGACGGTAAAGCGCCGCCGCAATATCACGGGTCGCGTAAATTGTCGCGCCGTCCGATTTAAGAATAATGCACGGCGGTATATTCAGATCGGACAAATCAACAACCTGCGCGCCTTCGCTCTCAACGAGAAGTTCCTTATCACGCAGTATCTCAACAACCTCGTCCATCTTGTCCGAATAGAACGCTTCGCCGTTATATGAGTCAAACTCAACGCCGAGCATATCATATACGCGCTTGAACTCTACAAGACTCTGATCCTTGAAGTATTTCCAGAGCGCTGTAGTTTCCTCGTCTCCGTCCTCAAGCTTTTTGAAATATTCTCTCGCTTCATCCTCAAGTGACGGATCCTTTTCCGCCTCTTCATGGAATTTTACATATATTTTCAAAAGCTCCTTGATCGGGTCCTTTTCGATAAGCGCAGGATCACCCCAACGCTTATATGCGCTTATGAGCTTACCGAACTGCGTGCCCCAGTCGCCAAGATGGTTGAGCGACTGAACGTCATAACCAAGAAATTTATATATCTTTGCAAGCGAATTTCCTACAGCGGTTGAGAACAAATGCCCTATATGGAACGGCTTTGCAATGTTTGGTGACGAATATTCAACCAGGACGGTTTTGCCGCTGCCCATATCGGACTTGCCCCAATTCTCGCCCGCGCCGCGCACTGCTCCTACTGTATCAGTGATGAATGCCGCGCGATTATAAAAGAAATTGAGATAGCCGCCTACAGCGTCAACACGGTCTATAATCTCGTCCGATGAAAGCTGCTCTGCCAGCTCCTTTGCAATAAGCGGCGGAGCCTTGCGCAGAACCTTTGCAAGCGGAAAGCACGGGAATGCCAGATCGCCAAGCTTTTCATCCGGTGGAGTTTCAACAGCCTTTGCGATAGCCGCCTTCTCAAGTCCCGTAAGCTCCGTTAATTTATCAATTATATGTTCTTTAAAGTCCATTTATATCCTCCTGAAAGAAACGCTCGCCGCAGCGAGCAATTCCTTCTTAAAATGTCTTATTAATTATGCATAAAGTGGGTGCTTTGCGCAAAGAGCCTCAACCCTTGCCTTAACCTCGTCCTTATTGCCTTCGAAGTCCTTGATTGTCATGCCGATAAGCTTGCCGACCTCAACCATGTCTTCCTCTTTGAAGCCGCGTGAGGTTGTTGCCGGTGTGCCGAGACGGAGACCGCTTGTTACGAACGGGCTTTCCTTATCAAACGGTATCGCATTCTTGTTACATGTGATACCTACCTCATCAAGCTGCTTCTCTGCAACCTTGCCTGTAACGCCCATCGGGGTGAGATCAACGAGCATGAGGTGATTATCCGTGCCGCCTGAAACGAGCTTGAAGCCCTCTTCAAGAAGCTGTGCTGCAAGCGCCTTTGCGTTCTTTGCAACCTGCTCCTGATATTCCTTGAATTCCGGCTTTAATGCTTCACCAAAGCATACTGCCTTTGCAGCGATTGTGTGCATGAGCGGACCTCCCTGAATTCCGGGGAATACAGATTTATTGAGCTTCTTTGAAAGCTCCTCATCATTTGTAAGGATAAGACCGCCTCTTGGTCCTCTTAATGTCTTATGTGTTGTAGTTGTGACAACATCGGCATACGGCATCGGCGACGGATGAACGCCCGCGGCAATAAGACCGGCAATATGTGCCATATCTACCATGAAGTATGCGCCGACCTCTTTTGCGATTTCCGCAAATTTCTCAAAGTCGATTACTCGCGGATATGCCGACGCGCCTGCAAGGATAAGCTTAGGCTTGCATTCAAGAGCAAGACGGCGAACCTCGTCATAATCTATTGTGTTTGTATCCTCTGTTACGCCGTAAGGTACAATATTGAAATATTTACCTGACATATTAACCGGCGAGCCGTGGCTTAAATGACCGCCCTGGTCAAGACTCATTGATAGAACTGTATCGCCCGGTGTGAGGAGCGCGAAGAATACCGCCATATTAGCCTGCGCGCCCGAATGCGGCTGTACGTTTGCGTATTTTGCGCCAAAAAGCTCCTTTGCGCGGTCTCTTGCGATATTCTCAACAACGTCTACATATTCGCAGCCGCCGTAATAACGTCTGCCCGGAAGTCCTTCCGCATACTTGTTTGTAAGCGGAGTGCCGTTTGTTTCCATTACAGTTTCAGAAACAAAGTTCTCTGAAGCTATAAGCTCGATTTTATTCTTCTGACGGTTAGCCTCGTCCATGACTGCAGCATAAACCTCAGGATCATTTTGCTTTAATAAGTTAAATTCTTTCATCATCAAGATTCCTTTCAGTATATTTTTATTATTTATCCATTTTATATTATAGCATAGATGCCATAATCCGTCAAGAAAAAGTTTGGAAAAAAGAGAATACAGCCCTCTTTATGGCTGTATTCTCTCTAATATGTTAAATATTATCTTCTATGGATTCACTCTGCTTTTCTTCGCAGTAAGTATAATCCGGATGCTGTCAGCAGAACGCCAAATATGCAGAAAAGCGTGATACCTGTGCCGCCTGTGGAGGGCAGTTCCGGCTGCTCAACCGACGCAGACGCATTAATGAACGTGACAGTATGATGTTGATTCTCAGCGATTGAACCCGTTGCTGTTTTTGCGGGTACATCAGTCGTAATCTTATTGGCCGGCGGATTTCTATGTCCGGTACCATCGATCCACTTTGCGTCAGTTTTGATCGTTTCCAGTGTATAGCCTCCGGCAGGCGTTTCAGTAATTGTGTACCCAATACCATCCGGAAGACCCTCTGCGGTCTTGGATTCTCCGGCTTTCAGAGTAAACGTTGCAACGCCTTTGGTAAATACCATGCCGCCATATTCGCCGTCAAGCTCTTCATCCAGAGTCACGGTGAAAGTGAAATCCTGAGCGGAAGTCTTACCTTCGATCTCATTCTTGACTGTCAGACTGCCTTTCGCTCTGTCATCGGTAATATTAACAATTTTTTCCAATGCCATCTGACCTGCACCGATTCCCCCTGTTCTGGCTTCAGCCGAACCATTTTGCTTATAGCCATTCGGAATTTCTATCTCTTGGACGGAGTAGTTTATTGTACTATTCATATCCGGAACAGTCATTACGATGATCAGCCGCTGCCCGGCTTTGAGCTTCACGGTACCTTTCCAGTTGAAATCCGGGTTGTCAGTAAGCTCTGTTAACACAATCCTGCCGCTTTCCGGAGAACTCATAATGCCGTTTACATCTTTAGAATAATCCATATCGTATAGATTATAATTGAAATAGTAGGAGCCGTCATCGGCCTGCAGCGGAGTAACTTCATCCGGCAGCTTCAGCTTTACATCAAAGGTAAACTCAGGATCGCCGTCATAGTCGCCGCGTACTTCTTTTTCAATGGCAAGGGAACTGGTCTGGTTGCAGAAGGTCAGAGTCTGGACAACATTATGTTCTCCGATCTCAAAGTTCACAGTCGCAGACACCTGAGATACATCAGGGTCTTGGGTACCTATGTACTCGGTACTTTTGCCCCGCAGCCACAGTCCTTCTTCGTCCGGAATTTCCCAATCTTCATCCGGAACCGCGCTTCCGTCCGCTGCGGTATATGACACTTTCGCCTTGTAAGATCCGCCGCTTTTGCTGCCCAGTTCAGCAATAGTATACTGACCGGAGGGAACGTACAGAGCAACTCCATCACCGGATCTCAGTGTGAAATAAGTGACATTTGTATCGCCGTCAACGCTTACGATCCTACCATTTTCAAATTTGACAAGCCATGCGTCATCGTTGGTAAGGGCCCTCGGATTGCCGTCCTCATCATAGACAAATTGAGGATATGCTTTGTATTCTCCGTTAAGGGGGTTATTAAAATTATCTCCTACATTTGCATCTGTGACGGTGAAGTAGAACTCGTCGTCAGCCTCAAATGGTTCTTCCAGAACATCCTTGTGGAAGATCAGACCACCCTTGTTTTCATACATCCAAATACAAATCTTACCGTTGTCCTGATTTACGACAAAGATATCCTTGCCCAAGCGATCGAAGGAGTCGTTTCCTGTATGTGTTTCACCATTGATGTCAGTAAAGTTTTTCTGCATCAAAGCATCTAAAATGTTACTATATTTTGTTGTTTCGCCCTTGAGATAAACGTCAAGCGCATCTTTTATCTCTTCAGGAGTGGTTGCGTTATTAACGCTGTCCCAGAAAGTATAGGTGGGGTGATTTGCGATCCAGTCGAGGAGCGGATCGGCGTCTTTGTTGAGGTAAACATATACCTTTCCGTTTACGGTCATGTCCGTGACGACCTCATCCCAGTAGTCGCTGAAATCCTCAGCGTGGATATTTCCCAAGGTGTCTACCCAGTTAAGAACAACATTGTAAGTGAAAGGATTGTTTATCGGCTTCCAGACCGGCATAAGTCGAATAACGTGAATATCCGTATCGGCATTTCCGAATGCAACGTGCTTGACTGCGTAGTGGGCATATTTGGTCAGATCAATCGCACCGCCGAGGAATTGGATCGGATTTCCGTTTTCATCTTTTACAGGCATGAAGTCCTCGCCGACCAGTACCCAATTCGCGAATGTGTGCTGTTTTGTTGTGTCTTTCGGACGTATCGTGCCGTATGCATCGCTGGCGATGGTTGCCATAGTATTGAAGATCAGGTCATAGAAAGGACCTCCGTTATCGTCGTATTGATGCAGGACTTCTCTGTATTTTTCCGGAACTTCTCCGCTTTCGTCCCTTGCCATATCCCACAGATCGCAAATTGCAGGATCATGGTTGAATGTCGGCATACTATCGTGATCGACCTCCACCTCCGATGCCTTAGACAGCTCTCCATCTTCGTCTATAACAAAACCTCTCCATGTATCCGAACCGTCATTATACTCGGGCATATACCGCACCGTATATTTGACTGTGCGGGCAATAACACTGAGTAGAGCCATCTTATAATCAGATTGAGTCGTAACGCGAATGTAGTAATAGCCGTCGCCGCCCTCATAGATGTACCGTGAATCCAGCTTTCCGTTTATCAGCGCGCCCTCTTCTCCGTTTGACAGGTTATCTACACTTTCAAGAGGTATTATAGGATTATTCCCTGATGTCTGATCACCTATCACGTCTCCGTGGCGGTTCGTCCATGAATATGTCGGATTGCCATAGCCTTCGGTTATTTTGAAGCGGATATTCGCGCCGTGAAGTTCAGGGTCGCCATCAGTATATTCTATATTGTCGACTACAACGTTTGACTGTGCTGTTCTTAACCATCCCTTCACACCGGTATTTTGTGGTATATTCTTGCTGTAATATTCAATCGCGGGAGCAGTCTGACTTTCCCCGTTCCGGTCGGAATATACGCCCACCAAATTGTATGTGGCAAACTCGTCAGCGCCGCCACCATACTGCATGAGGTTCAGACCGGTAACAACAACGTTTGAACGTGCTCCCGTGACAGTCACACGATAATGACGCTGGATCCCGCCGCTACTCTTCCAACCCAGCAGAAATTCCAGCCTGAGCGTTGCGCCGTCCGCAAGCTTGGTTTCCGTAAAATATGGGTGCTCGTAATCAGCTTTCTCCACTTCATTCCTAACCGTATATGAATCATTCCAGTTATACTTAGGGTAATACGGAATCTGTAAAGCTATGCCGTTGACCTCCAACACATCAAGATAGTGATCGTCGCCGGTATTAGTCTGGAATACCCAGCTATAGGAGTAGGTTCCGTCGCTGTCACGTTTCATGTTACGCGGGTTGCTGAAATCACCCAAACCCGACTTCCAGCTCCAGCTATCGGCGGATTGGACGTTAGGGTAGACGCTACCGTGTACTGAAGGATCTCCCGGTAGAGTATTCGATGTGCCGTTTTCCAAATGAAATTCATAGTCTGCGTCATAGTCTCTGGAGGCAAATTCTTCGGTAGCCGAAGATCCGCGGTCTGCTGCGCCGCTTGATTTCTGCAATATCTGGCTGACATCAAATGTCGGTGCAGATTGCTTTTTCAGCACCGCCGTGATAGTACGGTCCGCCTTTACAAGGTGGTTATAGAAGGTGTCGTTCATCGTATGCGTCGTAGGACTTTTGGTACTATCCGGAAGAATCTTGAAGCCGCCCGGTCCTAATACGCTGTAGTCAGGATACATACCGAGAGGATAACCGTTGTTGTGGAGTATGAAGTCGTTTATACGCTCAGACATCTTAGCAAGAACGCTGTCATGAGCATGCTTGTCGGGGTCAGTATCGTCTTTCCATGTCAGAGTGATCTTACCGTCCCCATCTTCAGTCTCCGTGATATGATTTCTGATATCATCCGCAATGAAGCCATTCTCTTTCAGATATGCAGAATATGCGTCCATCCATGCCTTCTTTGCAACCTCCTTACTTCCGGTGTGGT
Source organism: Oscillospiraceae bacterium (assembly GCA_022509005.1). GTDB lineage: Bacteria > Bacillota > Clostridia > UBA1381 > UBA1381 > Ornithomonoglobus. Next base: position 9,997 of record JAFLUC010000062.1, read on the forward strand.
TAATCTCGACAAAGAAAGTACCCGGTGCATCCGGTCGTGACGTGTACGGTATATCTATCGTCATATTTATGCTTATGAGTATCTGAAGCTCATAGCCGAAGGGCACAACCACGTCAAAGGAATATGCGCCGTCGGTGGTTCTTTCAGAAGGGTTAGCTCCGAAAATGCTGTCTTTCCAGCTTGCTGCCGTATAACGGTCAGAGTTGTAGAAGACAACCCCCTCCGGCACACGTTCGGTGGTGACATCGTCGTTGCCCAATCTGACCTTATATTCGATCTGATGCTCGCTTGGGACATATTCTACAATGAACTTCGCTTCATCGGGCAGAGTTGTGGTGCTGACCTGCGTGCTTTGTCCCTCAGCCGAAAGATAGTAGTAAACGCATCTGCCGTCACCCAACTCGATCAGACCAAGAACGTTGATATTTGCGCCGTCAACCGTGACCTGCTTTACATAATAGCCCGAATATGCCGCAAACAGATCTTGAATTACATTTCCCGCAACAGCCGCATTATCGGCGTTTGCGTCCTCTGATACGAGTACCACACGATTGGTATTCCTGTTTTCGATATTTATACCGTGCCAATCCTCCGGAGGACGCATATAGCCTGAGCCGTACGGGTCAAGACCCGCAGGATAGTGATATTGCGCATCCCCCTCCGCCGATTCAATTTGCTCATAATTATCGTTGTTATTGTATTCCTGAGGAGCGTCGTTATCCTCTGAGCCGTCACGCCGCGAATAATTACCAAGCCCCGCAAACATGAACTTTGTACGCGGAATACAGGAAGCTTCGTTCTCCTCCGCACTGTTGATCAACGCGTAAGCAGACACTTGGTTAAGAGGAAGCTGTCCTTCGTCAAACAGCTCCATCAGTGCGTAGAATTCCTCAAGCGTCATGTCTGCCGAGTATGGGTCCCAGCCGTCTTCCGTAATCTGCCGCATAAGCCGAGCCTTGATATCTTCTTTCTTATTGTCTTGTGCTGCGAGCACTTCCGTGGAATTACCTGCCCTCACGTCGGTAATGGAAGCGTTGATCAACCCCCCCACAGCGCAGCTCAAAAAGCACATGCACATTATTACTGCCGCTATTCTGCGCAATGTTATTGTCGTCTTCATACGCTCCCACCTCCTTTAACAATATCTATACAAATTTATTGCTGCTATATAACAGTTTTCTTCGATGACAGCAGCCACAGCCCTGCCGCCATCAGCAGAATGCCGGATATGCAGATCAAGCCAACACCCCTGCCGCCGGTTTCCGGCAAAGGCGGAACATGCCAGAACGTGATTGAGTGGCTTTTGGCCGCCCCGAGCATTCCCGCTGCATTTGAGCCGTCTACGCTTGTAGCAATGGATGAGTCGCTCGTTGTGATTTCCTTCAGGGGATACTTTTCCGCCGCCTCACCCCTATCCTCATAAATGGAGTAGTTTGCCGGTTTAGTCGCTTCCTGAGCCATCGTTTGCGGAATGTTCTGTTCAGGAACGCTCGTTACGATTACAACCCGTTCTCCGGATGAGATTTTCACAGTGCCTTCCCAGTTGAATCCATCAGAGGCTCCTTCACGCTTTGTTAATATAATTTTGCCAGGTTCCACGAAGCTCAAAGTGCTGTTCGGATTCTCATGATCATCTGCATGGCCTCGCTTATAATTGAAATAGTAGTAGCCCTCAGAATTTTCGTTATCCCCTTCCCACAGCGGTTTCACATTCTCCGGCAAATTCAGCTTCACCGTATAGTCAAAAGTCGTTTCCTCGCTATTACCTGCGCCTTTTACTTCGTTTCCAATGGTGAGTGAACTTGTCTGGTTAATGAACTGCATGATGTAAAGCTTATTGCACGAGCCGATCTTGTATTTAATTCCGGCAGACACCTGAGAGTAAGTGCCGTCCAGTATCTTATCGTAATCAGGGTCATTGATTTCGGTGATAGGCCGCTTTTCGCTGCATCTCAGCCACTGATCGCCGCTCGCTTTACGCCACTCGACCGTACCTTCTACATGTGCCTCCGCATCGTTTATGTAATACAGATTCACCTTATACGAACCACCGCTTTTGCTGCCGACTTCTGTGACGGTATAGTCTCCCAGCGGAGCGTAGAGTATGATTCCCTTGTTGACCCTTTCACTCGCACTGCCCTCAAAGGTGAAATATGTGACAGGGTTTTCAGGGTTTTCAGGGAATTCTGCGCCCTCTACGTTTTTGATAATATTCGAAATCTTACCATTCTCGAATTTAACCAGCCATGCGTCGGAATCCAGCATCTTCCGCTCTGTGCCGTCTTCATCTTTTATTCGCCGCTCTTTGGTTCCATCATCAAGGACCACCTCGAACCCCTCGGGATACGCCTTGTAAATGCCTTCAAGCGGCAAATTGCCTGATGTTGCATTGACGGTATAATAGAACTCCTCGCCCTCACTGAGAGCGTCAACCTGCACATCGTTGCGAATATCCAGACCACTCTTTTTCTCGCACATCCAGATGACAATTTTTCCGCCGTTCTGATGCACTGAAAAGGCATAACCGCCCAGTCGGGAGAAATCATCAATATTATCCGGTTGGTCACCCTTGAGTCCGCCGCTTATATCCATCTTGAGTAATTCCGTAAGAACTTTATTGTACAAGCTGCCGGGCTGATCCCAATCATTACGCGCTCTCAACTCGGGGTATAAGGCGTTCATGCTGGCTTCGATTTTATCTATTGCCTTTCCGTCCTTATTATCCACCGCATTGTTGACCTCGTCCCAGAAGAGATAGGTAGGATGCTCTGCAAGCCAGCGCTGAAGCGGCTCGGCATCTTTGTTAACAAAGACAGTGAGATTCTTATCGGTGGAGTCTGTAAGTATATCATCCCAATACTCATCGAAGTGTTCCTGATGAAGCTCGCCCAGTGAATCTACCCAGTCAACGACAACGCTGTATTTATACGGGTTTTGTATCTTTTCCCACGTAGGCATCAGGCGAATAACGCGCACACTGACTGCGTTACCGCCGAGACCGTCGTTCTCAATACTGTACTCATTCACGTCATTTACATCCAGCGCGCGGTTGGACGTAATGTGGATTGAATTGTCTTGGGCTGCTTCTCCGACCTGTCCTTTCAGTTCACCGGAGTATAGACTCACAGTCTGTGATTCCGGCGGCACTTGCACCGGATTACCCTCCGCGTCCACTATAACCCAGTCCACGAATTTGTACCAGTTTTTCGGGTCATTTGGAACAGTGGTAGTTATTGATATTTTATTATTGGTTACCGTATCATAGTAAAAACCGTTATTATCGTCATATTGCCATCCATTCGGGGATTCTTGGAACGAAGGATCGGAATTAGTATGGTCAAACGTCGGCATGTTTGCCGGTGAACGTGCTTCAAGATTTTCATCCGGATCTGCCGGAAAATCACCACTCGGCACATACCGCACCACGTATCTGACCGGTTTAGCGATGATAGTCAGCAGCGCGAATTTGTTAATATTATCTTCCTGAGTGGTTAAACGTATATAATACCAACCCTCGTCATCCGGACCGTAGATGTACTGTGACTCCAGCTTTACGCTGTTATCCTCAGGAAGGGGCTGCACCTTCTGCGCATTATCGAAGGTGACTCCGTCTGCCATTCTTTCCGCCGACGCCTGTCCATTGATTACATTACCCAAATAGCTTTCATACAGATAAAAAGGCTCGCCGTAGCCGTCCGCCAGCTTGAAACGGATATTGGCGCCGTGATGATTTTCATCACCACCGTAATTAGGTTGTCTGACAAGAACATCCGCCAGATTTCCTTTGTACCACTGATTAGCCGGGATATTCTCATGCGCTGCAGTATAATATTCAATCATGGGCATCTGAGATGTGGTATTTCCGGTATCCGCGTGGACGCCGACAAGGTTGTAAACGGACATTTCCGGAGCGCCGGTACCTTGCATCA
>JAFLUC010000063.1 GCA_022509005.1 Oscillospiraceae bacterium
CCCTCCTGCTCCGCGCGAAATGAAAACTGCTTTTTTATACTTTCCATCATTTCAGATACATTTTCCACGGATTTATCAAGCACTATTGTACCCACGTCAAGCTTTGTGATTTTCAAAAGATTTTGTACCAGTGTTTCTATGCGATCAAGCTCCTGCTCCGTAAGATCGATAAACTCCTGTATTTCAGGCGAGCTTTCAGCCTCGCTCTGCATAATACCGTTGTAGATATTAAGCGCCGCAAGAGGCGTTTTCAGCTGATGCGAAATATCCGATATTGTGTTCTTCAAAAATTCTTTCGATTTAGATTCATTATCAGCATGAGCGTTTAAAATTGCGGCTAAGGAATTTACTTTATGAAACAGCTTATATAATTCTCCCTCATCATCGCACTCAATTCGCGCGGATCGATCACCTGCAATATATTCGGTGATTTTCGCTTCGGCATTTTCAATAATTTTATTCTGCTCATTAAAGTATTTATACAAAGCTGCCAGAATTACTGAAAATATAATCAATGAGCATACAAATATATACAGTTCGGTATTTTCAAACCCAAAACGCATCAGAACAACAGAAACAGATACAAATGCTGATATACATATCAATACTATCCCAAAAAGAGCTTTGATCTTATTATTTGTAAGGATTTTCATATTGCGCCTCCGCTGTTCCATTTGTATCCCATACGGCGAACGGTTACTATCCTTTCCGGTTCGCTCGGATTATCTTCAATTTTACTGCGCAGCCGGCGTATATACACGGTAAGTGTATTGTTATCAACATACTTTTCGTCACAGTCCCATAATTTGCTTAAAATTTGTTCTGCCGAGAGTACAATATCTTTATTTTCCATAAGCATACACAATAATTTATACTCGCTCGCCGTCAGATCAATTGGCGCACCGTTTTTATATACCTTTCCTTTCAATAGCTGCACCGTTATACCATTTGAAATTAACTCTGTATCCTCCTGATGAAAATTATTACTTCTGCGAAGTATCGCGTTTATCCTCGACAAAAGCACAGCTAATTTAAATGGTTTCGTTATATAATCATCGCCGCCGATATCAAGTCCCATTATTATATCGGTTTCCTCATCAGCAGCGGTAATAAAAATAATAGGCACCTTCGATGTCTGCCGTATTTTTTCGCATATATCAAAACCGCTGCCATCGGGAAGCGATACGTCTAAAATGACTAAATCATATTTTCCGTCTGCCCATATAGTATTTGCTTCAAGCTTTGTACGCGCAACATCTAATTCATATCCTTGCTTTTTAAGAGCGAACGACAATCCATTTATTAAGCTTAAATCATCCTCAACTATCAGTATTTTCATCGGTATGCTCCTTTAAACCGTATATAATTCACTATGTATTATATACGGTTTAGTGAGCAAAGTCAATTACTATGGAAAATTATATATCTTTTTGTGCTGCCGCAATGCTTCCGATAACGGTAAAAATCACAACGTATGCAACGCACATCAATATAAATTGTCCGTAACCGCTCTCTGTAAGCTTCTGCGGAGCGTTGGAGCTCATTCCGTATGCCATGAGCGAATATGGCCAGATGTGACCCAAACCTTTTGCCAGGAATACAAGTCCCGAAAGACCACCCGCGAACGATATTCCGACCGGCAGCGCAAAGCTGCGTATAAACATTGACAGTAAAATCTGAATTGACACCATAACCATACCGCCAAGAGTTCCGAATGCGCACCATACCGCAATCGTTCCCCACGGCGGATTTGCAAGTCCTGTAATATGTCCGGAAATCACAAACAGTGCACATATCCATACTTCGCTTATCACAAGCATCCCCGTCGCCATAATAAGCTTTGACAGAAAAATCATGCTTCTGCTCGCAGGCATTGTAAACAGCTTGTTCCAATTATGGTTTGCGTGTTCAAGCCGCATAATATACGCGCAGTAAACGCCGAGCATGATCGGGAGAAAGAAATAATCTGTAAACAGCGTGTGCTGCGTCCACAGGCTGTACCATTCCCTTGTAAGTGCCTCCTTCTGATAGACATAATTAGCTGATCCTAAAAATGCCGGAATTATCGGCATAAAGAGGAACGCAAGCCATACCGGTGAGCGCTTCAATTTTATCCGCTCCGCCTTTAATAATCTTAATAACATAAATCACAGCTCCTTTCTCTTAAATATCATTCTTCCGATTATATACATAACAACGCATATTGCCAGTAATACTCCAAAGAATGTCCAGTCAATTCCGATTACGTCAAAATGCGCTGATTTATATTTGTCCTCCTTTGTCCAGTCAAACAAGCCTACAAATTGTAATGTGCCGTAATATCCCCAAATAAATATTCTCCGAAGCCACGGAAACTGCTGCGGAAACATTGAAAACACTCCGCAGAATGTTCCGATGATTCCCGTAAAAAACGTGACTGCCTGATTTTTAAAGCATAGTGACATTGTATGCTGGAAAATATATACCGCAAGGGTCGGCGTTATCGTAAACAGCAAATACAACAGATACAGCTTTATCGGCACATCGCCGCCGAATCCCTTGCAGTAACCGCCGACAATTAGCCCGACCCAGCTTATCAGCGTGCAAAGCAGCACTATCGCAAAGCCGTAGATAAATTTTGCGTCATAGATTTTCCCGCGCTCCGCCACAGCCGCAAACTGTTTCAGCATCACTCCCTTATGCTCAATATCACTGATCCGCGAGGATACAATTATTGACAAGAGCGATAAAAATATCGCGTTTATAAGCGGCATCTGATACAGAAAACCCATCCAGGCTATTTTCAGGAAGTCCTCTCCGTAATTGCCATGAAGAGTCCATGTAAGCAGCGCCGCTGTTACCACAAGCGCGGTCAGTAAAACGTATCTGCGCCGTGTTTTCATATATTCGCATTTTAAAAGCTTTATCATAGGCTCAACTCCTTTCCGGTCAGATCAAGGAATATTTCTTCAAGGCTCTTCGTTTTATCGATCATGTGCAGGTGATTGAGCGCGCCCTGATACATCATTTTTCCATTTGCAATAATGCCGACATCCTCCGCCATCTGGTCTATCTCAGAAAGCAGATGACTTGACACGATCACAGTCATTCCGTACTGTTTCGGCAGCGATTTAATAAGCTCGCGCATTTCCTGAATGCCCGATGGGTCAAGTCCGTTCGTCGGTTCGTCAAGGATAAGCAGCTTCGGGAACGATAAGAGAGCCCCGGCAAGCCCTAATCGCTGCTTCATTCCGAGCGAGTATGCCGATACCTTTTTGCCGCGCTGGCGGTCAAGCCGAACTATTTGTAAAACCTTGTCTATATTCTCTTTCGGAACGTCAAGAAGCGTTTGCAGAATGCGGAGATTTTCCGCGCCGGTCAGGTGACCGTAATATGACGGTGACTCTATCAATGAGCCGATGTTTCTTAAAATTTCCATTCGAGTATTGGAATTTAATCGTTTGCCCATAATATCAATTTCGCCCGCCGTCGGTCGTACAAGATTCAACAGCATTTTAAGCGTAGTTGTTTTACCCGCGCCGTTCGGACCTAAAAAGCCGTATATCCTCCCCTCCCTTACGCTCATATTAAGATTGCTGACCGGAATAATATCCTTATACCGTTTTGTCAGTCCGTTTGTTTTTACAATTTCTTTCATGTTTAAACACACCTTTCATTCAGAATAAAAGAATTATAGCATATCGACCTTTCCTTAATCTTAATTAAACCTTACATTAACCTTAAATCTGAACATGCATCTTCAAATTCGCGGAACATTGTGGTATAATATAAATGGTGATGAATATGCAGGAAATAAAGAATAAGAAAATTCTGGTAGTCGATGACGAAAAAGAGCTGCTTAATATGCTGTCTGATATTTTATATAAGAACGGATTTTATAATATTTACACCGCTCCCGATTGTAAAGCGGCAAGAGAAATCGCGACAAATCAGTCAATATCGCTATATCTGCTTGACGTGAATCTGCCTGACGGTGACGGATTTTCACTTTTGGAGAATCTTCGCGGATTTTCAACCGCTCCGGCAATATTTCTTACAGCGCGCGGCGAAGGCAGCGACAGAATTAAAGGCTTGGGACTGGGCGCGGACGATTATATCGTAAAGCCGTTCCTGTCAGACGAGCTGATTTTAAGAGTCAGCGCTGTATTAAAGCGCGTGTACGGAATATCGGAAACAAAGTCGGTGTTTACGTTATCCGACACTATTATTAATCTCGAAACTGCATCAGCTTCTAAAGAGGGCAAGGAAATATCTCTCACCGCAAAGGAATATATCTTGATTAAAAAGCTGTGGGAAAACAAAAATAAAATCGTGACGAATGACGCGCTTTGTATGGCTGCATGGGGTGAGGATTATTACGGCTATGAGAACACGCTCATGGTGCATATACGCAGACTGCGACAGAAAATCGAGAAAAATCCGTCCGCGCCGAAGCATCTTGTAACGGTTAAAGGTCTGGGATACAAGCTGGTGACTCATGATGAATAAGACAAGTATAAAAATATTTATATGCTTCACACTTACCGCCGCGATTATCGCGACTATTCTTCTGGTGATTAATGCTGTTGGAATAGCTTACATCTTAGGCAGCGATGCGTCAGTTAATATATACGATTATTCACCGGTGAAAACTCTGGATCTTGTGGGTGAAAGCTTAACGCAAACGGACAGCGGTTTTGAATTGACAAAGGATATTATTCCCGATGAATTTTGGTGTATTTTAATTGATGAAAACGGCGATGTAGTCTGGTCGGAAAATATGCCGGAGGATATTCCGCATAAATATTCGATAAATGATGTTGCAAAAATGACGCACTGGTTCCTGAACGATTACCCGGTATATGTGCGCACGGAGGATTACGGACTTCTGGTTCTGGGTATTCCAAAAAATGCTGTCGGAAAATATGAAATGGCGTATTCGATGAAGTGGTTTGATACACTCCCTCAGCGGATTTTGATAATTCTTTTAATCAATATTTGTTTCGCGGCAATTTTTGCTTTTATATTTGGAATACGTTTTTACCGTAAAACACGCACGCTGATGAACGGGATTAATGATTTACAGCGAGAAAAGCAAGTACGTTTGCCGGAGAAAGGAATTTTTAAAGAAATTTCCGCAAGTATTAACCGCACCTCTGATTCAATCGAACGCAAGAATGCCGCACTTGCCACGCGCGACAGCGCAAGGTCAAACTGGATCTCGGGCATCTCGCACGATATAAGAACGCCGCTTTCTGTGATCGTCGGATATTCTGAGGAGCTTGCAAGAACAGAAACGCTGACCACCGAGGAACGCAAGAAAGCGGAAATAATAACAGCACAGGGAATTAAAATAAAAAAGCTTATAGAGGATCTGAACCTTATTTCATCATTGGAATATGATATGCAGCCCGCAAAAAGAAACGATGTAAAAATCTGCCCACTGCTGCGTCGTGTGGTGTCGGATGTTTTAAACAGCGGTATTGAGGATAAATGCGAAATCGAGCTTAAATTGCAGGACGAAAAATCTGTTATATCAGCAGATGAAGCTTTGATTGAAAGAGCTGTATTCAATCTCATAAACAACAGCATTGCGCATAATGAAAACGACTGCAAAATATGGATTTCTCAGTATGAGCGTGAAGGAACAGTATATATTGATATTCATGATAACGGTAATGGAGTTAAGCCGGTGATATTGGCAAATATATCCGAAATGCCCAAATCCGCGCATGGTCTCGGTCTGCCTATGGCGTATCGTATCATCCGCGCGCACGGCGGCAAATTTGCAGCAAAAAATGACCGCGGATTGAAAATCAGGATGGAGCTGCCGGCAAATTAGGGCATAGCCGCATTATCGGTTATGCCCTATCTTATCAATATTTTTTTCTTACGATACAATAGCATATAAAGTATATCGCGACAAATCCGCAGACGGTATCAGCAACGATCTGTCCTGCCGTTTCCATGTTAAATATATACAGCACGATCACCGCGGTTCCAGCCAAGATAAGATATACGGTAAAGGCAAGGCTGCGCGCCTTTTCCCACAGCATAATATTGCGCTCGTCCTTTTCCACGATTTCACACTTCTGAAGCTTTTCGGGATTTTTCAGAATACGGACGTTCTGAATGATTTTCACAATTCCGGCAAGAAACAGCGCTATTCCCCATGCTTGCACGAAATCATTAGTTAATTTGCCCGTATAGCCTAAAACACACAGCACCGCGCCGATTATTACGTATATCGCCATGATATAGATTCTTGTTTTGATTTTCTTCTTATACTCCATTTTAATCCTCCTCCGCAAATATAAATATATCCTCAATAGAAACTCCAAAATATTTAGCCAGCTTATGCGCAAGCTGTAAAGACGCGTTATATTTTCCGTTTTCAAGCGAAATTACGGTCTGCCGCGTAACGCGTACAGCTTTTGCAAGCTCATCCTGTGTTATTTTGTTCTGTTTTCTAAGCTCTTTGATTCTATTTTCCAAAACATCAGCTCCTTTTAAAAATGTAAAATGCGCTTTACATTTTTATTATAACACAAATTCACAAAATGTCAAGTATATTTTACATTTTCTTTTGTTTTTTCAACGATGCTTGAAAAATGCGGAAATATTTACAATTCTATGGTATATATGGTATAATTGTACCGCTCAAAAAAATTTATAAAATGTGAAACCAAATCGAAATTATATGTGTATATAATTATGAAAGCAACGTTGTTTCAAGTCTGATCGGAAGGAGGTACGGGATTTGACGGAAGAGCAAAAGCTGTTAGCCGGATTGAAAAAGCGCAGACATGGCAGTCTTGAAAAAGTGATAGATTTATATACGCCGTATGTAACAGTAATTGTCTATAATGTTGTCGGCGCGGCAATGCCGAAAGAGGATATTGAAGAAGTCGTTTCCGATTCGTTTCTATCCTTATGGAAAAGTGCCGGAACGCTTAATAGTGAAAAAGGAAGCATACGGACATATTTAGCTGCAATAGCAAGAAACCGTGCAAAAAACAAACTGCGTACCATTCACACGCATGAGGAGATAAGCGAAAATATTATTTCTGCATACAAAACACCTCAGGAGGATGTTGAAGAGCAGGAAAAACGCTCACTTATGTTAGAGCTTATAAAAAGTCTAGGCGAGCCTGACTGCGAGATATTTTTAAGATATTACTATTACGAGGAAAAAATATCCAAAATTGCAGATATAACAGGGCTTCATGTATCAACTGTCAAAACAAAGCTTTCGAGAGGGCGGAAAAAGATAAAGGAGTCTTTGATAAATAAGGAGGTACGGCAATGAATAATAGGTTAAAAAGGCTTATGTCCGATACAGATATTCCCGACGTTGATTTGAAAATCGGCGCTGACGGTATAAAAAGCAGGGTAATAGCCGCTATGAAGGCTGACCTTCCGGAGAGGAGATATTATATGAGGTATAAGATATTAAAAACGACAGCAATAGCCGCATGTGTCGCTGTTGTAGGAATTTCAACGGTTTTTGCGGCATCACCCGAAGGACGCGAAGTAATAAGCAGTATTATAAGCTATTTCCAAAATGAAAAAGCAACGGAGATGACAAGCCTTGAAGAGCTTGCAAAATATAACGAGGAAATAGGCGCGAGTATGACTAAGGACGGAAAAACTCTTACGCTTGACAGCGTGGCAGCGGACGATAATTTTGTGCATGTGTTTTACACAATTACGTCAGACACGCCGTTTTACACAGGCGATGATCCGCTGGCGCAGGGTGCTGTGGTTGCAGAGAATCAGATGTGTGTAGAATGCGTTATAGACGGCAGGCTCGCGATTGACTATTATAACAGCGTGGACGGCTATTTTGTTGATCCGTATACCTATAAATCGGCATATAAATTTAATGTTTCGACCGGTACGATTCCTGAGATATTTAAGCTCGAAATATACATGGGTAACTACGATTCGGCAGCGATGCTTAAGCTGTACCAAGACACGGCAGATGAGATCACGGACGAGGATATGACGGATGTTTGGTATGTGTCGGCTGATGTTGACAAGTCGGCAGTAAAGGTTGAAACGCTCACAAAGGATATAAATATGACACTTGCACCTGGCGTAAAGATCAATAAAGCTGTATTTTCTCCGTTCGGCAATCAGCTTGTGGTAAGTACCAACGAGGACAATGATGACTCGGGATTAGCATACAAAGTTTTTGGTGGTTTTGCACTTTATGATGAAAATGGTACAAGTCTTGATATTTTAAATAAGGGTTTATTCTGGAATTCGGACGGTATATCAACTAATGCATTTGAGTTTTTAAAGGCAGACATTAACACTAAGCAGTTAAAAATTGTACCGCTTAAACCGAAGCCGCACGACGGAGACTGGAATCATAATGTAATTGAACGGAAAATCGGTAAATACCCGATAAGATATGAAATGAGCAGCGGCTACGGCAGCGTTGTCGTGACGGATGTGCGTTTCTCAGACGGCGTAATTGCGATTGACTATTATAAGGACGGATTTCTTCTGGGTGATCCTGGCTTTGACCTGCTGAATGATGCAGGTGAAAACGCTGAGCCAGGCGGTAAATTAGGATGTGTACTTTATAACGATGTACATTACGAAACAAACTCCTATACCGCACGGTATGTATATGATGCATGGGATGAGAATGGAAACCGCATACCTGCGGATGAAAGCGTAAGCGCTGACACGCTCCGAACAAACTTCACAACGCTTGGTGTATCTGATACTGATTATGTTAAACTCGATTTCGATAATGCGATTATTGTAGACTTAAAGTAGTATACAAATATAATATTATCAAAAAGGCTTAACAAAGGTTTAAAACTGAATAAAAGAAAGGATGCATCTACTTGATACATCCTTTCTTATTTAGTTGCTCTTTTTCTGTTCAACATTCTTAACAGCGTCGCGCTCCATTTTCAGAGTGCACTTCTGTGCCTCTGAGCCGACACCGCCGGTTTCAATGTACACAAAGTTATCCTTTATTTTTACAACCTTGCCGCAGATACCGCCGATTGTTGTAACCTTATCGCCAACCTTCATAGCTGCGAGCATTGCTTTATTTTCCTTATCGCGCTTTCTCTGCGGTCTGATAAGCAAAAAGTAGAACAATACTACAATAATAATAAGCGGAAAAAATTGCATTAATATAGCGACACCGCTTGCAGCACCACCTGCAGCTGCTCCTTCTGCCTGAGCAGCACCTTCGCCGGCATATGCAGTTAAACCAAATAAATTCATACTTTAATCCTCCATTTAAACATAGTATATCTATTATACACCATATTGCCTGAAATTTCAAGTAAAATTTTAATAATAATGAAATTTCTACCGCATTGATTTCACTGCATCAGCCATAGCCTGTAAAGCCTCGCCTCTTGCAACCTCTTTCCAGCCTTCTCTTATATCTGCCGCTAAGATGTCACCGCCGCGATTTGATTCCGAAAATTCGCTTAAAAGATTGTATGTCTTTTCCCAACGCTTTATTTTTGCAACTATAGCATATTTTTCCTCGCGTCGATACAGAACAAATTCCTCAAAATCATCCGAATCCAAAAGACACAGAGTCGCTTCAAGTGCAGAAAAATCTGCAAATATAAACGTCTCGCGACCAGGCTTTCTGTCAATCGCGTCTTTTGCACATGCGCTTATATTACGTATAAGCCTTAAAAATTCTTCCTTTGAAAGCGCATTTATATCCTTAAATTCAAAATCCTTTGTTCTGACTCTGACACTCTTTGCTTTATTAAACTGTTCGCGCGTGAGCTTTCTTGGTTTTGACACACCTATTTTACTTATTTCCAGCTTCATCCCCTCCGATGAATGCATTGCCTCGACCATAACCTGACCGCCGTTATACGGATCAAAACCGGTTTCGCTCCTGACAACCTCCATAAGTTCAAATAAAAAATTATGTAAATCTCCCACCTTTGGAGGGTCCCCGTCCGGATGGAAATTGAAAAATTCAAGATCACCGCTGGAAAGGTACACAGTCACCCGGTCACTTGAAACCTTTTTTATTCTCAACTAATATCACTCCCCTGAATAAAATATGAGGTTATAAATATTATACTACAAATAAAGCGATTTGGCTATAGCAAAATTGAAAATAATTCGTAAAAATTTATGGATTGTCATTAAAAATTTATATCTATAAACATTTTCATGTATAGAATTTACTGAAACAGGTAAAAATACGGTTACAAAGTGTTCAGAAAGGAATGACAAATATGGAACAACAATCAAAACAGACAAAAAAGCTTCCGGGCTTTTATATAGCATTATGCTGCTGTGTTATAGCTATAGGGCTTGCAGGATTTTTCTCTCAGAAAATGCAATCCAAATCACAGAATAATACAGCGGTTTCGGAAGCTGTTACATCGGAGGATGCTGTAAATGAGAACTATCAGGAAGCATTCAACACTTCCGCTGAAATGATTTCAGAAGAAGAACCATATGAGGTTCCTGTTATTACAGAACCGGAACCTGAGCCGGAGGAGCCGGTAATGGAGGAATACGCAATCGACAACCCTGATATTCAAGTAGCGGCAATTACAGTTAATGCCGAGGAGGGCGGTCTTTTCCTCGACCCCGTCCCGGTCGGTGCGATCCTTGCCGGATTCTCTGCAGATAAGCTTGAATATAACGAATTTTACTCCGACTGGCGCGCCCATAATGGTATTGACATTGCCGCTGACACGGGCTGTAGCGTCAGCGCGATATCAGATGGTACAGTTCTTGAAACAGGCTCCGCAAGTATGGGCGGATATGTTATAATAGACCACGGCAACGGCTTTACTGCCACATATGCACAGCTTGGTGACATAAACGTAAAGGAAGGAGAAACCGTTTCTTCTGGTTCTGTTATCGGCACCGTTGCAAACCCGGTAGCTGAGAACACAAAGGAACCGCATCTTCATTTTGAACTTACCAAAAACGGAACGCCGGTTAATCCTGAAGAATATTAACACGCAATCGTCCGATTATGACAACAGCGGCATAGCTTAAGCTATGCCGCTGCATTATAATTTTTACATATTTTTTATTGCAAAAACTCTGCGATCTTTCCTATTGTTTCATCCAATGAAAATGCGTTCAATCCATGGTTTTCGCCTTCAATCAAATCAAGCGTGACGTTTTCCATGCATTTCGCATATCTTTTTGAACCAATCGCTCCGACAGCCTCATCATTTGTTCCATGAATAATCAGTGTTTCACCCTTGAACATAGATGTTGTTTCATATATCGGTAAAGTTCGGGCAATTCTGAAATATAATCCGCCAAGATTGAATTTCTCATGCTCCAGGTTTGTCATTGTAATATATTCTGGTACATTGTATGTATCATATTTTATCCCAAAGCACGAGCCATTCAGCGCATCATCTTTCAGCGTAGCGGCAGGAGCGAGCATGACAAGCTTTTTTACATACTCTCTGTAATATCCCGCAATCATGCCTCCGACAAGCGCGCCCTGTGAATGACCAACTATATAGATATCCGTTACAAAATCCAATCCGCGCACATAATCGAAAATTTTTGCCGCGTCAAGAATTTCACTGTATACGGTCATATCCGAAAAATCCCCATCGCTTTTGCCATGCCCGTTAAAGTCAAATTTCACAACTGCAATTCCTTTTTCAAGCAAAGAGTCTGCTATACGGCAAAACATATCCGATTTATCTTTTCCTTTGTTGGCCATGAGCCCGTGAAATATTATTGCCACAGGACATTTTTCTTTGTCAGGTCTCAGCAAATCGCCACGTAAAGTAAGACCGTCCCTTTTAATACTGATATTCATTTTATAATGCTGATACAAGTCTTTCTGTATCAAGAGCTATCATCATTTCCTCATCTGTCGGTATAACGAGAGTCTTTACAGCTGCGCCGTCTGCCGTAACATCAACAGTACCTCGTGTGCTGTTCTTTTCATCATCAATCTTAATACCCATGAATTCAAGCCCTGAAACGATCGCCTTGCGCATAGCGCTGTCATTTTCGCCAACGCCTGCTGTGAATACAACAGCGTCAACACCGCCCATTGCAGCGGCATATGAACCGATGTACTTCTTTACCTGATATGCGAACATATCAAGTGCAAGCTGCGCTCTGTCATTGCCTTCAGCAGCTGCTGCCGAAAGGTCACGGAAGTCTGATGAAACACCTGAAATACCCGCAACACCTGACTTCTTGTTTACGAGATTATCAATTTCTGCCGCTGTCATACCCTTATTCATAAGGAATGTCATAACAGCCGGATCCATTGAACCAGTTCTTGTTCCCATCGGAACACCATCGAGCGGAGTGAAACCCATTGATGTATCTACGCACTTACCGCCGTCAACAGCGCTGATTGACGAACCGTTACCGAGATGGCATGTAATAATCTTAAGATCCTTTGCATCCTTGCCGAGCATCTTAACTGCCTGCTGTGAAACATACTTATGTGATGTGCCGTGGAAGCCGTACTTTCTGATAGAATCATCCTCATAGCACTCATACGGGAGCGCGTACATGAACGCCTTTGCCGGCATTGTCTGATGGAACGCTGTATCAAACACGCTTACCATGGGTGTATTCGGCATAATCTTCTTACAAGCGTTGATACCGATAATATTCGGCGGGTTATGCAGCGGAGCAAGCGGAGTACACTTATCTATAGCCTTCATAACCGACTCGGTGATGATTGTTGAATCTGTAAATTCCTCGCCGCCATGAACTACTCTGTGTCCTACTGCACCGATCTCGTCCATTGACGATATAACGCCGATTTCCGGGTCAACAAGCGCGTCTATAACCATCTGGATCGCGTCGCCGTGATCTTTCATCGGCTTTTCGATCTTCTTCTTATCAAGTCCCTTTAATACGCATGTATGCTGAAGATTTGAGCCTTCGATGCCTATTCTTTCACAAAGACCCTTTGCCATTACACTCTTATCATCCATATTGATGAGCTGATACTTAAGTGATGAGCTTCCGGCATTTATAACTAATATTTTCATATCTTTTCTATCCTTTCACAAATATAAATTACTGTGCCTGTGCCTGCACTGCGGTAATCGCTACGACACCCGCAATATCTTCAGCACTGCAGCCTCTTGAAAGATCGTTAACCGGCGCTGCTATACCCTGGAGAACCGGGCCATATGCCTCTGCCTTACCAAGACGCTGCGCGATCTTGTAGCCGATATTTCCCGCATTGAGATCCGGGAAGATAACTACGTTAGCCTGTCCTGCGACTGGTGAGCCAGGAGCCTTTGATGAGCCGACTGACGGAACTATAGCCGCGTCAAACTGCATCTCGCCGTCAAGAGCGATGTCAAGACCGCGCTCAGCAAGCTTTTCCTTAGCAAGCTTTGTTGCCTCCTGCATCTTGTCAACAAGCGGGTCCTTTGCGCTTCCGTATGTAGAGAATGAAAGCATTGCAACCTTAGGTTCAGCGCCTACAAGTGCCTTGAACGACTGTGCTGATGAAATTGCGATCTCTGCAACATCATCCGCTGACGGGTTCATATTAAGACCCGAATCGCCGAATACGAATGTTCCGTTTTCACCGAATTCACAGTCAGGAACATTGATTACGAAAAATGCTGAAACAAGCTTTGTTCCCGGAGCTGTCTTAAGAATCTGAAGTGATGGACGGATAACATTAGCCGATGAATTGATTGCGCCTGCAACCATACCGTCAACCTTACCGGTTTTAACCATCATTACACCGTAATAAAGCGGATCCTTAACAGTCTCCCTTGCCTGCTCAAGTGTAACACCCTTCTTCTTTCTGAGCTCAGCGAAAAGCTCGGCAAACTCCTCGTTCCCCTCTGACGGATCGATTATCTCAATACCGTCAATATCAAGATTTTCCTCTGCCGCCATCTTCTTTATCTTTT
>JAFLUC010000064.1 GCA_022509005.1 Oscillospiraceae bacterium
ACGGGTCCTCGCCGTAGCTTTCCTCGTTTCTGCCCCAGCGCGGGTCACGCGCCATGTTGATTGTGGGGTTCCAGTAGTTTAAGTCATAGCGGTTGTTTTTACCGCGCGCCTCGGTTGAGGTGATATCCATCGCCTCCTGCATAAGCGCGGTGTCCCATGTGTTTGACATCGCAAGGCTTGATGGGAAGCTTGTAGCAATACCCTGTCTTGCAACGCCGTGAATACCCTCGCGCCAGTAGTAATAGTTATGCACGCCCAACCGGCTTATAGCCGGAGTACTTTTTGCTGCGGTCTGAGCCGCCTTTTCATCGAGCGTCATCCGCGCAACCAGATCCGCCGCTCTCTCCTCAAACGACAGCGATATGTCCTGATACGGCAGTAACGCCATTGTCTGCATTTCCTGCGCCGGGACAGCAACGACCGTTTCCGGCTCTGTTGCTTCCCTCTGCTCGTTAGCTGCCAATGCCAGCGTACCGGGAGCACAGGAAATCACCATTGCCGCCGCAAGCGCGGCGGAAATTGTTTTCCGTAGCATCATAATGTCTCCTCCTTTTAAAGATTAAAATTTCCTACTTGAATTATAACATATTTAATGATATAATTAAAGTCAGATTATAAATAATATGGGTCAAAATGTTGACAGAAATGAGAGGAAAGGAATATGCTGCCGATTTACGAGATACGAAAGACTGATTTAACGGTAAAGAGAAATAACTATGAGCTTAAATTTCCGGAGCATATGCATGAATATCTGGAAATTATTTACGTGTACAGCGGCGCTCAGCATCTCAGGATAGAGGGGCAGGAGTTTGAAATTAGCGAAGGCTCGCTCGCGGCGGTATTTCCCGACACACTGCATTCGTTTTTTGCGCCTGAAAAACAAGACAAAAAAGAAACTGAGGTTCTGATACTGATGTGTGCGCCGAAGCTTTTCGGCGGGCTGTTCCCGGATCTTAAAAGCTTCAGACCGGAAAATCCGGTGATTGATCGGGAGAATATTCCGCGCGAACTCACATCGGCACTTGAACACATAAGACCGGGTGAATCCTTTGAGATAATGTTTTCATGGACATGCGTCATAATGTCGCACATTCTGGAAATTCTGACGCTCGGCGAACATTCGCCGGCACCCGTTAGCGATATAACCTACAAAATAATCAAGTATATAGAAGAGAACTTTACCGAGCCGATAACCCGCCGCTCGCTTGCGCGCCACTTTAATGTGAGTGAGTGCTATATTTCGAAGATTTTCAGCCGGAACTTTAAGATGAATCTTAGGAATTACCTCGGGCTTATCCGCGCGGAATACGCCGCCGGACTTGTTCGCGCCACTAACGAAAGCTTTACGGTGATAAGCCAGCAATCGGGCTTTGACAGCACACGCACGTTTAACCGTATGTTCAAGGCCGCATACGGTCAGACTCCCGGCGAGTACCGGAGTAATATTAATCAATTGCTAAAACTATGATGAACTATTATGTTCATCATAGTTTTCTTGCTGTTCACAACTGATTATTTATCATTTTTATGGAAAAGTTTGTGTTTGAGAACAAAAAACTTGCAAATAAAGCTAAAATGTTGTAAAATTTAATATATGAGTAAAATTGGAAGTGATCCCATGAAAATTAAACGAATTATATCGATAATATCAGCTGTTGTTATCGCACTTGGCGTAATGCCTGTGCTTAATGCGGCGGCAGCTGACAAGCTTTTGGCGTTCCCGGGTGCCGAGGGCGGTGGAAAGTATACTACCGGCGCGCGCGGAGCGAGTAAAATTGAGGTATATCATGTTACGAACCTTAATGACAGCGGATCGGGCTCATTGAGAGATGCAGTGTCAAAGGAGGGGCGTATCGTTGTTTTTGATGTCGGCGGAGTGATTAATCTGAAGTCGAAGCTGTATTTCAACAAGAAGAATGTGACCGTGCTCGGGCAGACCGCGCCCGGCGATGGTATAACGATAACCGGCTATGACGCGGAGATACAAAAGGATAATATTATACTTCGCTATCTGCGCATACGTCCGACTGATAATAATGGCGGTGAACCGGACGGTCTGGGCGGCAGATGGGTGCATGATATAATTATCGACCACTGCTCGCTGTCGTGGAGCGTGGATGAGCTTCTGACGCTCTATGCCGGATCACTTGAAAGCAACACGAATGTGTCAAAAAATCTGACTGTACAGTACTGTCTCGCATCCGAAAGCCTGAGGATGTCAAATCACATCAAGGGCGCGCACGGCTACGGCGGTATAGTGGGCGGCACGAACGCGACCTGGCATCACAACTTGTTCGCGCACCACGACAGCCGAAGCCCGAGATTTGACCGTAATCTGAAATCGACCGATTTTTCGAATAATGTGATCTACAATTGGGGCAATACGAACAGCCTCTATGGTGCTGAGCCGTATTCATATAATTCAGTGGCTAAATATTCAACGCCTGAATACGTTTCAAACGTTAACATACGAAACAACTATTATAAGTACGGACCGTCTACGCGTCCCGCGTACAGGTCAAGAATATTTGATGTCACAAATGACGGCAGCGTGAAATATGACGGTGTGGTGCTTAAGTCGAATTTGTATATAGACGGGAATTATGTTTATGGCGATTCCGCCGCGACATCAAACAATACGGCGTCAGGGAGCTATATAAATAATAAGAATAATGTGAATCTTCTTAAAAGTCCCGTTGATATGGGCGATTATGAGACAGAGATCGAGACAGCCGAGGAGGCATATGAAACAACTCTCGCAGATGTCGGAGCGACACTGCCGAGACGTGACGCGATAGACTCGCGCATTGTAGCTGATGTTAAAAACGGCACAGGCAGAGTCATAAATACCGATGAGGAGGTCGGTTCGCTTGGTGGCATGACCGCAGAAACCCGCGCGTTTGCGATACCTGATAGCTGGAAATCATCAAACGGAATGGGCAGCGCTAAGGAGACGGATAAGGCGCCGAGCGGATATACATGGATTGAGGAATATGTAAACGATTGGACGGAGGAGCAGTCCGCGCCGACAAATCCTGAGATATATGTAAGCTCGCCGGCTGTTGCAAATACGGACAAGACATACGATAGGATTGGCAGCCAAGGCTTCTGGGAGATAACGGATGGGGTTGTGAACTACAACGCCCATGCATTTGCCACAGGTGATACCGAAATCACAAAAATGGAGCTTTGGGACGGAACGGAGCGTATTCGCGAATATAACGGCGATGACGGCATAGATGATAATATCACACTAGCACCGGGAACGCATTATCTTATGAGCCGCGCATATAATGACAGAGGCGAAAGCGCGCAGTCACCGGTTTCGATAGTCTATGTTACGGGCGCGAACGAAATGAACGTGACAGAGATCGGCTCAGTGCCGTATCCGGGAGAGAGCCGGATATGGGAAGATAGCGGAAAGACATATATTGCCGGAAGCGGCAGCATATATGGCAAGAGTGATTCGTTGAGCTTTGACGCACACAGCACAAATGGTGATTTTGTTTTTACCTGCAAGGTGGAGGATATACCGAAGTATGAGAACAGCGTTCAGTGCGGTATAATGTTCCGTGAGAGTCTTGACGCGAATTCAAGGATGATTATGGTATCCGATCTATGGCGCAAGTACGGCGAGAACATACAGATTGCAAGGCGTACTTCGACAGGCGGCGATGCTGATTTTGTCTGGATGAAGGACAAAAACGGCAAAGAGATTGCAAACGGCAGCAGCTATGATTCATCAGTATATACAGTGCCGAAGTATCTGAAGCTTGAAAGAAAGGGCAATACGCTTACGGTTTCAGTGTCCAATAACGGAACCAATTGGACAAATAACGCGCGTCAGCCGATGAGTATAGATATAAGCGGCTGGAGCGATGAGGGCTATGTCGGACTAGCAGTTGACAGCGTGAACGGTGACGCGAAGGATGTAGCGCATCCGCCGCTGGCATGGTTTACGATCGCCGCATTTTCGGACATAAACATAATCGGTGAAAAAACGCCGTGCGTTAAAATTACGGCTGATTATAATGAGGATGGAAGCTTGAAGGAAATCAAGAGCATAGAGAACACATATGTCGAGGAAGTCGGAGAGTCGGTAGTGGACGGCATGCACCGTGTGTTTATCTGGGAAAATCTTGATAAAATGAAGCCGATAAAGGAGAAAGCAAATGATTAAAAAAATATTCGGACTAATCACAGCTGCAGCAATTGTTTCGGGAACGATATGTCTACCGGTAAGTGCAGATAACGAGATTTTAGCATTTCCGGGCGCCGAGGGCGGCGGCAAATACACAGAGGGCGCAAGAGGCGCGGAAGCGGTGACTGTGTACCATGTAACAAATCTCAATGATGACGGTGAAGGCTCTCTGCGTGACGCGGTATCGGAGTCGGGAAGAATAGTCGTGTTTGATGTAAGCGGAATAATCGAGCTGAAATCAAAACTGCTCTTTTCCGCCCCGCATATTACCGTGCTCGGACAGACTGCGCCTGGTGACGGCATAACGATAACCGGCTATGACGCGGAAGTAAAGGCGGATGATATAATTCTCCGTTATCTGCGTATTCGTCCGACGGACTCGCAGGGCGGCGAGCCGGACGGTCTTGGCGGCAGATGGGTTAAGAATGTTATAATCGATCACTGCTCGGTGTCATGGGGCGTGGATGAAATGCTCACGCTTTATGCGGGCTCGTTTGAAAATGAGGGCAAGGTGCCGTCACAGAATGTAACTGTGCAGTACTGTATAAGCTCTGAGAGTTTGCGTATGTCAAACCATATCAAGGGCGCGCATGGCTACGGCGGCATAATCGGCGGAACGAACGCGAGCTATCACCATAATTTGTTCGCGCACCACGATAGCCGTAATCCGAGATTTGACAGAAACCTCGGCAGCACGGATATGGCAAATAACGTCATATATAACTGGGGTAACAACAGCGTCTACGGTGCGGAGCCGTATTCATACAATAAAGTGGAAGAATTTTCAAACCCGGATTATGTGTCAAATATAAATATACGCAATAACTATTACAAATCAGGACCGAGTACAAAGCCGCTTGTTCGCTCAAGAATATTTGAAGCCACAAACGATAAGAGCGTTACATATAAAGGTGAGCTGCTTAAAACAAATGCGTATATAAGCGGCAACTATGTGGACGGCTTCCCGGAAATAACCGCGAATAACACGATAGGCGAGGAGTCAGTACTCAATCTTGATACGCTCAATATTCTCGATAAGCCGGTGGATATGGGCGAGTATGAGATAAATCTTCAAACAGCCGAGGCGGCATATGAAACAACCCTTGCAACGGCCGGCGCGAGCCTGCCGAAACGTGATGCGGTTGACGCGAGAGTTATTGCAGATGTTAAAAACGGCACAGGCAGGATCATCAATCGCGTTGACGAGGTTGGCGGATTTGAAACTATAGAATCGGAAAGCCGCGTGTTTGAGATCCCCGCTGACTGGAAGGCGGAGCACAGCATGGGTGACGCGACCGAAACAGCGCTTGCGCCATCGGGCTATACATGGATTGAGGAATATGTAAACGACTGGACAGCAGCGCAGTCCGCTCCGACGAATCCGAAAATAACCGTAGTATCGCCCGCAACGGCGAAAACGGAGCTCGCAGAGGATAGGAACGGCGGGAAGGGCTTCTGGACCGTGGTTAATGAAAATGAACCGGTACGCTTTAGCTATACTGCCGATAACGCGGTTAAAATGGAGCTGTATGACGGAACGGAGCTGTGCAAAGAGTATAACGAGAACACTATAGACGAATCGTTTACGCTTGTACCCGGAACGCACTATATGACCGCAGCGGCATATAACGAAAAAGGTGAGAAAACTGTATCCGATACAGCCATTGTTTATGTCACAAGCGGCGAGACTGTGATGGAGATTGGAAGCACATCATATCCGGGTAAGAGCCGCGTATGGCGTGACGATGAGAAAACATATATCGCAGGCAGCGGAAAGATAGGCGGAACATCAGATTCCTTCGCGTATAAGTACGAGAAAAGAAACGGTGACTTTTCATATATCATAAGAATTGATGAAATTCCAAAATACGAGAACGGTCCTCTTGCCGGAATTATGGTTCGGGATGGCATTGACGCCGATTCTAAAATGGTGATGCTCTCAGATACATGGAAAAAGTACGGGGAAAACATCATTGTTCCGATACGCGGCGAAAAGGGCGCGGAGCTTGCAACGGAATATCTCAACGACAGCGAGGGCAAGCCGGTTTCAAACGGCGGAAGCTATGACACGAATAAATATCCGATGCCGAAGTATATGAAAGTCGAGAGAGTGGGGGATAAGCTTATTCTTTCCGTTTCAGACAGCGGCGCGGACTGGACTGACAATGTAAGACAGCCAATGGAAATAGATATAAGCGGCTGGAGTGACGAGCTTTATGTTGGATTAGCTGTTGATAGTATGAACGGCTATTCAAATGAGGCATCCCCGATGCTGCCGTGGTACACGATTGCGGCATTTACTGAGATTACCGAAGCTTCAACGATAGTTGAGGTTGAGTATGACCGCAACGGTATCATAATAGGTACAATCACACATAATTCGATACCTGAGCCGAAAGAAAATACAAAAATTTATATATTTAACAATTAAAAGAAAAGGAGACAAAAATATGAAACCATTTATGGACAAGGATTTTATGCTTACAAATGAAACAGCAAAGAAGCTGTATCATGAGTACAGCGCAAAAATGCCGATTATTGACTATCACTGCCATCTTGTTCCCAAGCAGATGCTTGATGATGAGCCGTTTGAGAATATAACTCAGATATTCCTCGGCGGTGACCACTATAAGTGGCGCTATATGCGTTCATGCGGACTTGATGAAAAGTACATGACGGGCGACGCTCCGGCAAAGGAAAAGTTTCTCGCATTCTGCGGTGCGCTTCAGTATGCAATCGGAAACCCGCTCTATCACTGGACTCACTTAGAGCTTCAGAGATATTTCGGAATAAATGATGTCGTAACATCGGAAACTGCGGAAAAGATATGGGATGAGGCAAACAGGGTTATAAAGGAAACGAAGATGAGCCCGTCAAAGCTCATAAACGATTCCAATGTAGAGGTTATCTGCACAACAGACGACCCGGCAGATAGCCTTGAATATCATATAGCAATAAAGGAAAAAGGTCACATCAAGGCAAGCGTGCGTCCTACCTTACGTCCCGACTTTGCGCTTAATGTTGATAAGGAAACCTTTGTTCCGTATATAAAGAGACTTTCAGGCGTTGTAGGACGTGAGCTTCCGACATTTGATGATCTTGTTGCGGCACTCTATGAGAGAATAGATTTCTTTAATGAAAACGGCTGCCGTGTTTCGGATCATGCTCTTGACGGCGCTCCGTATAAGGAGATGACCGACGAGGAGGTAAACGCTGTTTACGTTAAGGCTGCTGCTGGCGGCACAGTTACATTTGATGAGGCTGAGGGATATAAGCTTAAGCTTTTGCAGAAGCTGGCTGCCAAATATCATGAGCTTGGCTGGGCAATGCAGCTGCATATGGGCGCGCTCCGCAACAATAACAGCTCCATGTACAAAAAGCTTGGCGCAGATACGGGCTTTGATTCAATCAATGACTATAACATCGCAGAGGGACTTTCGAAGATGCTCAACTCAATGAATGAGAAAAACGAGCTTCCGAGAACAATTCTCTATACGCTTAACCCGAAGGATAACTATGTGCTTGCAACAATGCTCGGCAACTTCCAGTCGAGCGAATGTGCGGGTAAGATACAGTTCGGTTCAGGCTGGTGGTTCAACGATCAGCGTGATGGTATGCTTGAGCAGATGAAGGCGCTCGGAAATCTCGGCGCTCTTTGCAAGTTCGTGGGTATGCTCACAGATTCAAGAAGCTTCCTGTCATATACAAGACATGAGTATTTCAGAAGAATTATGTGTAATCTGCTCGGCACATGGGTAGAGAACGGCGAGTTCCCGCAGGATTACAAGACGTTGGGTAAAATTGTTGAGGATATTTCCTATAACAATGCAAAGGTATATTTTGGTTTCTAAGAAAGGAGTAAATAAAATGGAAAGATTACACAGACAGGAACCGTGCAAGCTCACGGAAAGAGTATTACAGTTCGGAGAGGGAAACTTCCTCCGCGGCTTTGTTGACTGGATGTTCGACAAACTTAATAAGGAAAACAACGGTGATTTTGGCGTTGTTGTTGTGCAGCCGATAAACGCAGGTCCGGTAGTGGATTTCTTAAACGAGCAGGACGGTCTTTATGACTTGTATCTGCGCGGACTCATTGACGGTGAGAAGGTCGAGGAAACAAGAGTGGTTGAGTGTATAACAAGAGGCATCAACCCGTATACGGATACAGATGCGTTCTTCGAGTGCGCATTGAATCCTGATTTAAGATATATTGTGTCAAACACAACCGAGGCGGGTATAGAGTACAAGCCCGGTCAGACTGACGGTGATTTTGATAATAACACCTTCCCGGGAAGACTTACAATGTTTTTAAAGAAGAGATTTGACGCAGGTCTTCCGGGCTTCGTTCTGCTTCCGTGTGAGCTTATCGACAAGAATGGAGCTGTATTAAAGGACTGCATCTTAAAGTATGCCGCAGATTTCGGGTACGGCGATGAGTTTATCAAGTGGATTAATGAGGAAAACGTGTTCACAAGCACGCTCGTTGACAGAATAGTTACAGGCTATCCGCGCGACACCGCAAAGCAGATGGAGGAGGAATACGGCCATCTTGATAACGTTATAAATACAGCCGAGATTTTCCATCTCTGGGTAATTGAAGGGGACAAGTCACTGGCAAAAGAGCTTCCGTTTACGGATATCGGCATCAATGTTGTATGGACAGACGATGTTACGCCGTATAAGAAAAGAAAGGTAAGAATCCTTAACGGCGCGCACACAATGAGTGTTCTCGCGGCACGTCTTGCAGGTCTTGAGTCCGTAGGCGAGATGATGAATGACGCTGATTTTATGGCATATATGAATAAGGGTTTATTTGAAGAAATTATCCCTGTGCTCGATCTGCCGAAGGATGAGCTTGAATATTTCGCAAACGCGGTTATTGAGCGTTTCAAGAATCCGTTCATTAAGCACCTGTTATTAAGCATCGCGCTTAATTCAGTTTCAAAGTATAAGGTAAGAGTTCTTCCGTCTCTTCTCGAATACAATGAGAAGTTCGGTAAGCTTCCGGAGGTACTCACATTCGGTCTTGCTGCACTTATCGAATTCTATAAGGGCGAGGAGGCAAATGACGATGCTGACGTTATGGAATTCATGAAGGGCGCGTCTGTTGCGGAAGTTCTTGCAAACACAAGCTTGTGGGATACAGATCTTTC
Organism: Oscillospiraceae bacterium; assembly: GCA_022509005.1. Classification (GTDB taxonomy): domain Bacteria; phylum Bacillota; class Clostridia; order UBA1381; family UBA1381; genus Ornithomonoglobus. The sequence continues at coordinate 9,355 of JAFLUC010000064.1, forward strand.
ATTCATGGAGCCGACTGTTTCGGCATACGTTGCGGATATAGAGGCTAACGGTATGCGTGAGGCTCTGAAAAAAGTTATATAAATCTTTCTCCAAATGAGAGGAGTTCATAATTGTGAATACATTAAAAATACATAAAAACGACAATGTAGCCGTAATGCTTGACGGTGAAAAGCGCGGACATAAGCTTGCGCTGCGCGACATCAAAAAGGGTGAGGATATAATAAAATACGGCTATGCCATAGGACACGCGACAGAGGATATAAAAGAGGGCGAGCATGTCCATACCCATAATATAAAAACAAATCTTTCCGGACTGTTGGAATATAAATATGAGCCGGTACAGATTGAAGAGCCGCAGAGAAAACACGGCACATTTAAGGGATACAAGCGTGCTAACGGAAGCGTGGGCATCAGAAACGAAATCTGGATTATAAACACAGTCGGCTGTGTAAACAAGGCTGCGGAAAGAATAGCAAAGCTTGCAAATGAGAAATACGGTCATCTTTGCGACGGCATTTATACATTTGTTCATCCGTTCGGATGTTCGCAGCTCGGTGACGACCAGGCGACAACACAGGCGATATTAAAGGGACTTATCAATCATCCTAACGCTGCAGGCGTTCTTGTATTCGGTCTTGGCTGCGAGAACAATAACATTCCGGTATTCAAGGAAGTATTGAAAGACTGGGACGATGAAAGAGTAAAGTTCCTCGTTGCGCAGGAAAGCGATGATGAGATAGAAGACGCACTTGAAATTATAGGCGAACTTGCTGAAAAAGCGTCAAAGCAGGAGAGAACCGACTGTGATATTTCAGAGCTTGTAATAGGATTGAAGTGCGGCGGTTCTGACGGATTTTCGGGACTTACCGCAAATCCGCTTATCGGCAGACTTTCGGATAAGATTAACGAATACGGCGCAAGCACGATATTGACGGAGGTTCCGGAAATGTTCGGTGCGGAGACGATTCTCATGAACCGTGCAAAGGATGAGGAAACCTTTAATAAGGTAGTCAATCTTATAAATAACTTCAAGGAATACTTCATGCGCCATAACCAGGTTGTATATGAAAATCCGTCACCGGGCAATAAAGCAGGCGGCATAACAACGCTTGAAGATAAATCACTTGGCTGCGTTCAGAAGAGCGGCGGCGGAGCGGTTATGGATGTAATTGAAATAGGCGAACACGTGCATACAAAGGGACTTAATCTGTTAACCGGTCCGGGCAATGATATAGTTGCTGTTACAAATCTTACGGCATCGGGCTGTCATATGGTATTGTTCTCAACAGGCCGCGGAACTCCTGTCGGAGCGCCTGTTCCGACTGTAAAGGTTGCGACAAATAAGCAGCTTGCAGAAAAGAAGAGTAACTGGATTGATTTTAATGCTGGTCCGATAATTGACGGAGAAAATCTTGATGAGGATTTCTTCAAATTCGTTATCAGCGTTGCTGAAGGAAAGCAGACAAAGAATGAGATTAACGGATACAGAGAAATATCAATTTTCAAGGACGGCGTAACACTTTAAAACAAAAAAATGAGGACTTTGCTTGTCCTCATTTTTTTATGTATTCGTATATTTTTAAAACTTAAACAAGATGATGCTCTTTTCTGTATTTATACGGTGAAGAGCCAACGATGCGTTTGAAAACGTCACCGAAATAATTACTGTCGTGATATCCGCAGAATGAAGCTATTTCGGTTATGGAATAACGTGTTTCCATAAGCATGTCCGTTGCCATTTTTATGCGTATGTAGTTGAGATATTCTCTGAATCCGAATCCTGTTACACTTTTAAATTTCTTTGAGAAATATGTAGGACTCATATATGCTATTTTCGCCATCTGTTCAAGTGTGATCTGCTGATTATAGTAATTAAACATATAGCGGCATACGTCCTGAATTCGTTTCTCGTAAACAGATATGGAATCGATCATGGAGGAGGACTGACTCGCCGAGCATTTGTTTAAATTAATCAAAAGCTCAATGATGCAAAGATTTACAGTGTATTCGTCAAAAACATCTTCTCCGGAAATCTTTCCTAAAGCCTTGTACACTAGCATATTTAATGAGTTGCGCATCATCTCCGGAATACGTATTTTCTTCCTGTCAAATACCCGGATAAGCTGTTCCTTATCAAACGCGGTTCCTAAACTGTCTAAAAACTCATCGTTAAATGTGATAAGATGGCGGGTGTATCTTTCGTTCTCTTTTACGCATGTTGTAAGATGCACATCACCTTTGTTGACAAGTACCACATCATACGGCATGACATCGTATAGCGTATGATTTATAAAGAAACGTCTCTGTCCCTCCATGAGGAGGTAGATTTCGTAATAATTGTGAATATGAGAGGCTGACATGTCCGGAGCGGATTCAACAGACAGCGTTTCCACATAGATGTTTTTATCAGCCGGCAATCCCAAAACAATCATCCCTTCCGTAATGTACTACTGAAATTATATCACTATCTGTAGATGAAGTCAAGAAAAAATATCGAAAAAATGATAAAAAATCAAGTTATTATATCAAAATACCGTCTACAACCATAATTTTTTGTTATATGAGATATGCAAAAAAACTGTAATGTAATAAAAAAACTGTATTTATCATAAAAATACGAATTTTCTGATAAATACTACTGAAATATTGTCATGTTGCTGTAATGTTCTTGAAATTAGGCTGGTTATATTATATAATATGAACATAAAATGAACAGAAATTTATTTAAAGGAGGTAAAATCTTATGGCTTCTGTGCAAAAAGCAAGTATTGCGGAAGGCAAAAAGAAAAAGAGCTTATCGGTATGGTGGGGGAAAGAAATGCATAAGTTGAAGAAAAGTAAATTCCTTATGCTGCTCATGATCCCCGGATTGGTTTATTTTATAATATTCCATTACATACCAATTGGCGGACTTATAATAGCGTTCAAGAATTATAAACCTGGTATAGGTATGTTCGCGAGCCCGTGGATGTCCGATTTCGGTTTCGGTCACTTCACAAGATTTTTAAGTACACCGGACATGTGGAAATACGTATGGAATACAATAGCGCTTTCGCTTTTGCATATCGTATGGCTTTTCCCGTTCTCAATACTGCTTGCGTTGTTCATTAATGAGCTTCGCAGCGTACATTTCAAAAAGGTTGTTCAGACAATTTCGTATCTGCCGCATTTCGTTTCAGTGGCAGCTATCGCGGGTATGCTTACATTGTTCCTCTCATCTCAGGGAACAGCTGTTAGTGCGGGCAACTATGCGAATGAGGGTATTTTGAACCAGATACTTTTAAAGCTGCATCTTATCCCGGAGGGTATTTCTTTCCTTGATAAGACACAATATTTCAGAACTATATATATCGCATCAGATATATGGCAGAGTATAGGCTGGAGCGCTATCGTATATATAGCGGCACTTTCAGGTATAGATCAGGAATTATATGAGGCTGCAACGATTGACGGCGCTACAAGAGTTCAGAAGATGTGGCACATCTCGGTTCAGCTCATTAAGCCGACAATTGTTATTCTTCTCGTAATGCAGGTCGGAAAGATAATGTCACTCGGTTCGGATAAGGCCCTCCTTCTCCAGAGACCGGTTACATATCCTAAGTCACAGATATTAAGTACCTACGTTTATAACATGGGTATCGGTAAAGGTCAGTTTGACTATGCTGCGGCAGTAGGTTTATTTAACTCAATAATCAATGTCTTACTAGTTATTCTTGCTAATATGACATCGAAGAAGCTTACGGAAACAAGCTTGTGGTAAAATAGGAAAGGAGAAAAACAGACAATGGTAAAAGATAATTCTATATCATCAAAAATTCTTGATATAATCATATATGTATTTCTTATATTCCTTATGATAGTTATACTGTATCCGATTATATATATTTTCTCGGTATCGGTATCAAGTGCAACCGCATATGAGAGCGGCAGGGTAGTATTCCTTCCGGTCGAGTTCAATATTGAAACCTATAAGGTAATATTTGAGGCAGGTACAATTCCGAGATCGTTTGTGAACTCGGTAATATACACAGTAGTATATGTAGTAGTATCACTCTTGTTCACAACAACAATGGCATATCCGCTGTCAAGATCCAAGGACAGAGTTCCGTTCAAGGGCGCAATCTCAAAGATAGTAATTTTCACTATGTTCTTCAGTGCAGGTACTATTCCGAACTTCATACTTGTTAAGAATCTCGGTCTTATGAACAGCATGT
>JAFLUC010000065.1 GCA_022509005.1 Oscillospiraceae bacterium
GTATTCTGCAGACGGAATAGGAACGATAGACGGCGGCACGATCACCACAAGCAATCCGGCAACTATCGCATTGCAGGCATTAAGCGGCGGCGATGTTATCACAGACACGCTTGTATGGAATGTAGAGAGACTTGACGATTCAACAAGAAAGAATCCTGATATAAATATTTTAACAGGAGTTCTCACACTCTACGAAAACGGCGTATACAGAATTTCGGCAAGTGATTACGCAAACGGCAAATACGGCGCGATAACCGTTTACGCTAATCTCCAGATAGAGGGTGAAAGCGCGGATGACGGAAACGGTGCAAAGCTCGACGATGCTCAGGCAGGCGCAAGCGGCGGTCTTAACGCAGGCAGTACCGGCACTAGCTGGATGAAATTTGACGGCATTAAGCTTGAAAGACTGACTGGTATCACGTTCAGAGCTTCCAAGAACTCAGGTGACAGCGTAATTAATGTTTCACTTCTCCCCTACAGCGACTGGACAATCGCTCAGACAACTCTTCCTGCAACGGGATCGTGGTCGAACTGGACAGAGGTAACAACAGAGATTAACCGTAACGAGCTTGGCAGAATGAAGCTTGACGAGAACGGCTGCGGAACAATTTACGTTCAGACTAATTCCGCAAATCTTGACTATATTACATTAAATTACAATTATGACACGGTAGACGCGTATAACCGCGCAGACGGTAAGATCACGACAAACGTAAGCCTTGAGTCCGGAAAGCTTACCGCGACAGTCAGCGGAACCGAGAATGACAGCGTTGAAATTACAGGTCCGGGCGCGTACACATTAAAGGGCTTTGCCGAGGGTGACGCGGTTACAATAACAGCGGATGATGGTGTGAATAAGAGCACTGGCAGTATTACATACTCTGTTCCTGCGCCGCGTAATATCTACGTTTACAATTTCAGTGACTCGATATACGACGGATTCTTCTCCGCGTCAGAGGGTATGACAATTGACAGCGGTATCGGAATATTCTGCGAGGGCGGCTTTGATTCAAATAAGGGTATAAGCTACACGCACACCAACGGTGTGACATACACCTATACCAGAAGTCTGCGCGGCGGTTCGGGCTCGGCGGGAACGCGAAGAGTTTACTTCACACCCGATTATGACGGCGTTGTTTCAGCGGTATTCTCAGCGAGCACCGATAGAGTTATGAACATAGAACAGGGCGGCGAAAAAGTTACTAAAAACGGAGTCGGCGACGGCACCGCGATAGTGGTTCAGCTCAACGTTAAGGCAGGAATCCCTGTTTATGTATACGGCGGCGGTTCAAATAAATACCTGTTCGGAATCCTGTTTGAGCCGGGCAAGGCGGCAACACCATCAACGCCTACGCCTGAACCCACACCGAGCCCAACTCCGATACCTGTACCCGAGACCGACCGCACTGTGAGAATAGAGAGCGAGAAGTATTCGGGCAACTGGACAAATCGTTCAAACTTCGGAATAACCTCCGCCGGAACCGGCACTGCAATACAGAATACTAATGACGGAGATATTCTCTATTACGGCCAGCAGTCTATGGATAATCTGAAGGTAATAACTGTTAACGCTGCACAGCGCAGCGATCAGGGAAATGTTACGGTAGAGTTCTTCGCGGCAGACACATCAGGAATGAATGTCAGCAGTGCAAGCAAGAGCCAGATCGAAGCGCTGCTCACCGCATCGAACAGTCTTGGAAGCACACCGCTTACAGGAAGCGGTAACTGGAATACATACTGCGATAATAATGTCATTGTCACGACTGAATTTTCCGGAACACGCGGTTTATTCGTGAAACTCAGCTCTACCGGAAAATATGCCGGAAACCATGACTATATCGATCTTAAGTACAAGGACGGCACAGCAGCAAACGTACTTACAGCCGCGAACGAAAACGGCAAAATAACAATCAACGGAAGCGTTGTCACGATCACGGAAAATGACGGAACCGAGACAACTGTTGATTATAACGAAATTTCCGGTCAGGACGTTACATTTAAAAAGGTCATCGACTGGGATGGCAGCTTTACCGCTCTTGCGTACAACAGCAAAAGCGATAAGACCGAAATTATCGGCGGTACATCACTTAACATATGGGCTGACCAGACACCGGTAAGCTATTCGGAAAAAGACGAGAATGCACCGGATAAGCCGGTGATCAACGATATCTGTGCAGTGGGCGATCAGCTCTACGCGGTATGTGACGGCGGATATATGATAACCATGACACCGTGTGCAAAATGCAGCTCGATTAAGAAGGTATGCGATTTTGATATAGAAATCGTTGAGGCAGACGATAGCGCGCTGTATCTTATAGGCAGCGACGATGAGGCGGAAATAAGCATTGTTGACGCGAGACAGACTAACATCAAAGGCGAAGCAGCATTAGAGCTTATCGCAGACGGCGCGATAGCGGTTGATGTGAGAACTACCGATGAATACGCCAAGGACAGCTTAGACGGCGCGGTAAATATTCCGATTGACGAGTTCGGTGACTGGATCTCGGAGCAGGATGCGGATACCACGATAATCGTGTACTGCAAATCCGGCAAGCGCGCAGCTCAGGCTGCTGAAATCGCAGCAGAGCAGGGCTTTATAAACATTTACAATGTCGGAAGTATAGATAATTTAAAATAAAATCTGTAAAGGCGGAAATCGGATTTATCCGGTTTCTGCCTGTTTTTAATATTTTTACTTGCAAGAGCCATAATTATATGCTAAAATAGACGTAGGAGGTATTATTATGACTACATATCACGTTTCAAAAAACGGCAGCGATCAAAATAACGGCACAGAGGCGCAGCCGTTTCTTACGATAAACAAAGCGGCGGCGATTGCCGAGGAAGGCGATACTGTTATTGTGCACGAGGGCACATATCGCGAGTGCGTCAACCCAAAAAACGGAGCGCGCGCTGACGCAATGCGTATCACCTATAAATGCGCCGCGGGCGAAAGAGCCGTTATAAAAGGCTCGGAGATAATAACAGCATGGAAAAATACGAGCGATAATATATGGCGCGTGAAGCTCAGTAAAAGCTTTTTCGGCGGCTTTAATCCATATACCGAAACGCTTGACGGCGACTGGCTTATGGAGCCTATCGATAAATTTCTTCATCTTGGTCAGGTATATATTAACGGAAAAGCTTTACGCGAAAAGACTGAAAATAAGCTTGATGAGATGTGCTGGTACACCGAAAGCGATTCTGAGAATACATATATATACGCCAACTTCGGCGCTCTTGACCCCAACAAAGAGCTTTGCGAGATAAACGTTCGCCGCGCCTGTTTCTATCCCGAAGAGACAGGTATAAATTATATCACGGTCTCCGGCTTTGAATTCGCACATGCGGCTTGTCCATGGGCGCCGCCTACGGCAGATCAGCCGGGCATGGTTTCGGCGCATTGGTCTAAGGGTTGGATCATAGAAAACAATATCATGCATGACGCGAAATGCAGCGCGATAAGCGTCGGCAAGGAAATTTCAACAGGTCATAACCTTTACACGCGCTATCACAGAAAATCCGGCTACCGTCATCAGCTTGAAACCGTGTTCATGGCGCGTCATGCCGGATGGGATAAGGAACGAATCGGTTCGCATATCATCAGGAACAATATAATATATGACTGCGGTCAGAACGGAATTGTCGGTCATATGGGCGGTGCATACAGTGAGATATACAATAATCACATATACAACATTGGCAATCTTCACGAGTTTTTCGGCTTTGAAATTGCCGGTATCAAGCTCCACGCGGCGATAGACACATATATCCACCATAATTATATCCACGATTGCCGTCTTGGTATGTGGCTTGATTGGGAGGCGCAGGGCACGCGCGTAAGCAGTAACATATTTAACGATAACGAACGCGACCTGTTTATAGAGGTGACACATGGTCCGCATATCGTTGATAACAACATATTCGGTTCATCGCATAATTTCTGCAACGCGGCGCAGGGCGGAGCGTATATACACAATCTATTCTGCGGCTCAACGAAGCAATATCAGGTGTTAGAGCGCTCTACCCCCTATCACCTGCCCCATTCAACCGAGATCATGGGCACTGCGGCTGTATACAGCTATGATGACAGGATTTATCAGAATATATTCTGCTTCAGTGAAGAGAGTGAGGACGGCAGAACGACCTGCGGCACTCACGCATATAACGGCTGCCCGACATCTATGGAAGAATATATTTATCTAGCGACCGCAACCGGACGCGGCGATATTGAAAAATTCCTTCCTGTGCGTCAGCCCGCGTATATAAACAACAACTGCTATCTTGACAATGCAGAGGGGTTTGACCGCGAGAGCAGCAGCATAAAAAGCAAAGACAGCTCTGACATAAAAATCACTGAGGAAAACGGCAGTCTCATTCTTGAAATAACGCTGCCTGAGAATTTCATGTCTCTTGATACAAAAATTCTCGGAACCTCGGATCTTTCTATCCCCAGGATAACGGAAGCGCCTTATGAAGCATCTGACGGATCTCCGATTATTTTTGATGTTGATGCAACAGGTATAAAACGCGGCGAGAAACCCGTGCCCGGACCGCTCGTGCAGCTTAAGCCCGGATATAATAGAATTATATTATCATTATAAGCAAAAATGTCAAGGGAACTCAGGCCCTTGACATTTTTTTAGTTACTTAATAAATTTTTTCTTTCGGGAGTAGATGTATCCCGCCGCAAACAGCATCATAGTTCCGACAGCCATGGTAAGAATCCTGATACCTCTGCCGCCTGAGTTGGGAAGGTGATAAGGTCGGTTGTAGAACGTGTATTTGTGGTCTGCCTTCACCGTTATCGTGCCTTTACCGGTTTTGTTGTTAACCTTGGCTTCACCCAAATCATCCTTAGCTTCCGCTTCTACCTTATCAAGATTATATTTTTTTCTGTCGGTTTCATCAATGGTATACGTTACTCCTGCCGGGATTTTTTCTATCTTTATTGTCTGTCCGTGCTTCAGCGTGAACGTACCGGTCCATATTTTATCCGAAATATCAGCTTCACCGCCTTCGGTTTCACTGCCCTCTTTGACTCCTTCCTTCCACACTATGTCAGGTGCGCTATTATCCGACATAGTAACTTCGAATTTACTGGTGTCAACCGCAACGCCGTAAAGTGAGGTCAGCGTTATGGTAAATTCGAATTCTGTATTAGTGTCAATTTCGCCGCCATCTTCAGCCTCTACGTTCTTGGTGACTTCGAGCATACCCGGCTCGCGCGGAATAAGCGGTACCCTGAACAGCGCGTAACACCAATCGGTGTATGTTCCTTCTGCGCTATCCTTAGGCCAGCCCAGATATGCGGTGCTGCCATCAACAGGAGCCGGATACTTGTATGCCTCATCCTGGTGCTTTGACTTCACTACGTCGCCGGTTTCCGGGTCAAACAAATCATTAAACCAACCCCAACCGGCATCGTCTCCTTCCTCGCGCTCAACCACAAACGGAGCGATACTGCCAAACTCCAGCAAATCGGTGCCTGTTGTGCCGGATGCATTCTCAAGAGTATACGTGCCTATATCCAGTCCGTAGGCGGATATATGATTATCGTTATTGGCAGTTGAATCAAGCGTTATTTTACCGGTTACATAAAAGTCTTGATCTTTCGGCGGCAGGTTTTGGGGATCAATAGTATATTCGATCTTATATGTGCCTATCTTTGTTTTTACGCCATCGTATGTGCGGTACAAATCCGCCGTATAGGTTATGGTAGTTTTTTCTTTAATATACGGCAATACCGCATTTAAAACGCTCTTATCAACCACCATCTGCAGAGCGATCTCACCGCTGACGATTTCCAATTCGTGTTTACCGGTGACATTTGTTGCACCTGTAAGCTCCGTGCCTACCTCAGGCTTGTAATCGACATCCCATTGGTATACTTTTGTGCCATCCTCTGTTTCTGTCACAAGCTTTTCATTGTAATTACCGGTCTGACGCGCATTTTTACTCAATGCCTCATACTTAACGCCCAGCTCTGAGGCTCTGTCCTTTGTATCCTTTACCACTCCGGCGGGATATTCAGGACTCTTCTTTCCGTCAATCTCTACTAACGTCCATGTATACGTCAGATAACCGAGCATATCGCCCTCGTGCAAGTCGGTTCCCGACTGATTGGTCGGTTTAGTAGGATCATCCGGCAGATAGTAGTACGGGATTTTGAATCCGGTTGTTCTACTATCTATAATTTCTTGAATCAGAGTTTCTATAGTCCCAGTATAATGCCCCGACTTTGCATAACGCTCCAGATACTCCCAGTAGTATTTTGCTTTGTCGTCCGATTTATCAATAATTCTCTTTAGAACATCCAGATAACTCAGACTCTCACCCATATAGATTATATCCTTGTATTCCAGCTCATTATCCTGCGGACCGACATTTACAGTCGTACGCGGGAAGCCCTTTGACGGATGCTCCGAGAGTTCAGTGCTGTCTTTAGTACCCGATGATACGGTTACCGATTCGCCGTTTTCATCACGTCCGTCACCCAGGAATTGCTCCAGCTCCTTCGGGTCATAGACGTAGTTCTGAAACTCACCATTACCGTTTGAGAGAACTGTATTGCCGCCTAAGAAATCATCCTTTGCACGGACGGTAATTGTCGAGTTCCAGACCTTGATTGTCTCTGAACTCATCGTACAGCCCGGTATCGTCTGACCCGTCCACACGAGATAATACATCTTATTGCTGCTGTCATAGTACAGCTGCGCTATTTTGCCGTCGGAAACAGTTATATCCGCAGAGTCAGTACCCGATACCGTATGGTTGGCAACAACCTTTCCATCCTTATCCTTTACCACAACACTGCCGTTCGCGTTTAAATGCCACTGATTTCCCGTACGGTCGACCAGATCAAAACGCGGATCAATGTAGTCCTGCACATTGTAGCCTTTAAGCTCTGATATGATATTATTCAGTATCTTATCAGTAAATATCATTACCAGCGCGTCAGCGGAATTATCCACGTTATATTCCATTTCCGCTTCATTTGTAGTGAAAACTTTATCTCTATCACCTGTCAGTATGGTAAGATATTGTAACGCTTTGGCATAGTCATCTGTGCTCGGATCTACCGAACCGCCTGTCAGCATGGCGGCATAAATAGTGTAGCCTTTTGCTCTCAGATCTTTAGCAAGCTTGACCGCTTCAAGATTATTTACTTCGTCAATATCCGTTGTGCCTGCATTTATTACAGCATCATGTATCGCATTGGTATATGTTCCATCCTTACCGTCGGTAAAGATAATCAGGTATTTCTTCGCGCCGGTATCTTCTTTTCCTAAAAGGTGTTCCTTGTATGATTGTAAACCCGTCCAGGTAAATGTACCTCCGGTGAGTCCGTAGTTATACTGCTCCAAGCCATTTGTGACACTTATGTCGCCTTTTCTCGTTCCTCTTTCGCCGCGAGTTAATGAGAAAATACTCGCAGCCTCATGCGTGTCATTTGTCCAGTCCAGCATAACAAGCTTTTCAAAACCGTATTCAACAGGCTCTTCTTTATCGGCATCCTTTACATCTATCGGTATTGCATTCGCGCTGAATCGTACTGCCGATACCTTACTTGAAGGAGACGCGTCAATCAGCTTTGTGTTGAATGCGCTTACGGCACGCTGCAGAGCCTCCGCCTTGATATAGCTGCTGTCGCTGTTTTCATAGACATAGGAGGTCATGAATCGTGAATTTTTACGTCCTATGTTATAATCCGAAGCCTCGTTATCTGTACTGCTGATTCCGGCGCAGGAGAAGAAGCAGCGCAGATATCCGTTTTGGTCAATATAGAACCGCGGCATGGTGGTTCCGGTTACTTCATACCTCGCTCCGGTACCGCTGCCTTTATCCTCACCATCAACTATCTCTTTGTATTTTTCAACATTTCCCGTATAGTTACTTGGCAGTCTTACCCAATCATAGAAGTGCATCTCATACGGCGTACCGTCCTTTTTCCATGTATATCCAATACCCACCAGATTCTTTGCTGTCTCAATTTTCTCATTAAAATAATCGATATCAAGGGATCCCGAGTGAGTCATATAATACCAGCCATTATATTCGGGCGCAACGTTCAAGAATTCAGCATTAATAAAGCCGATAGGTCTTGACACCCACTTAAATTTGTCTCCCTGTATCTCCGGCACCGTAACACGATAATTGCCGTCAAAGCGAGGCACCGGTGTTGCTGTAGGTGTCGGCGTCGGCGTTGGCACCGGCTCAGCACCTTTGCCCGGAGTGAATGCGATACCGTATATTCTAAAATTCTCATCACCACCCCCGAGTCCGATATATACAGGATCATCGGATATCTGAGTTGTAACAGTTGAAAAAGTATCCTTGATAGAAGCTCCACCAGGCCTTATAACCGAAGCATCAGTTCCCTGCCTTATTTCGACAGATCTGGTTCCACTTCCGTTCCAGACATAAATACTTATAGTTCCGGCTTCCGGAGGATCAAACTCAACTACATTTGTTAATGGTTCTGAAAAAGAAGCTCGTGTTGTTTCAATATAGTAACGCAAATTAATTTGTCCGTCATCAAACGATCGATCTTGACTGTCATATTTATATGATCTGCCACTCCCTGCATGATATTTAATTCTGCCATCACCAAAGGTTATAGTTTTGCCATCCGGAATTTCGCCTGTTGAGAATGGATTATTACCTAAAGCAGCATCCTTAAATTCATATACCGTTGTTTCCGGCTCTAAGTAACTATAGAATAGAATACCGTAGATAGCTATATTGTTATCGCATCCGATATATACGGAATCACCTTCAGAAACTTCTACGGCTTCGGTAACCCTTTTCTCTTTCGGCGCAACAGATGTTTCAAAAGTCTCACTATTCTTCCATACTATACATTTTCTGGGATCTCCACTGGAGCTTGCATGTGCAAAGTAAACTTTTATTTGTCCTTCTGCCGGAGATGTGAATTTAATTACTCTTGAAGTATTATTTTCACTTTTTCCGCCGAGTTTGATTCTGTTGGGGAATTCAAAATTAAAACCATTGTCATTACCGTTAAAATCTCCTGAATTAGCGCCGCCATCATAAGCAGAGCCGTTTGGACCTATAAATTTAACATCCTCACCAAAATCCACATCACTTGTAATATCAACTTTAGGCACATCGAACGTAAATATTGTCTCTTCTCCTTCAATGGTAGTGAATACGATACCGTATATATCTATACCGCCGGCACTATTACTACCGATAGTTACGGGACTTCCACCTTTTACATCAATAGATGCAATCTGCTTTCCTTTAGCATTTTGAGCTTTAATTCTTGTTCCGTTTTGATATATTACACAATATTTATCATTGTTGGAACCGCAATAAACCTTTATGATTCCATCTGACAAAGGTGTGAATTCAAAAAATCTATGCTTAGGAAGATTTGATTGATTTGCACTGGAATCTCCGTCATCGAGGCGAATTCCATTGGGCGAAGTAAATCCATCATCAAATGTTGCTCCTTCAATAAAAGTCGATGTATATTCGGTACCGCTATCACCTAAAACATATATAAGACCTTTTCCGAAATCCATCTCGTAACGACCAGCGGCATCGTTTTTGCTGCCGCCAAACTCGCCGCTCGTGGGATTGGCGAACGTGTATACTATCGGCTCCGATGTCGGTCTCGGCACCGGTGTCGGTGTCGGCGATGGTGTCGGTGTCGGCAACGGTGTCGGTGTCGGCGACGGTGTCGGATAATCGTGTCCGTCCCAATATGCCAGCGGCGCGAACTCGTTTGTATCGGTACGCTCGTCAAACACATAGTAATTGTAACCGCTTACCGCAAGAAGCGAGTTATCGTTTTTGTGAATATCAAGTATCCGGTTCACCTCATCGGTTGTAAGGAATATATTGCTCCAATCGGAATTTGGTTTGTTTTTATCTGTAAGCTGTTTATCCTTCAAATCTTTAAGCACGTCATCCGGTACCTTTACCGCATCAAGCGAATCGGAGGTGAATGCCATACTTCCGGATGCGTCAAGAACCATTCCGACGTTTACAGGCGACTCTCCGCCCATCCATGACTCAAGCTTCAGATCAAAGGTTCGGCTCATGCCATTTGCGTCAGTATCGTTATGATACCGGCTTACAGATGCCGTTTTGTCCGTGTGAAGACCTGTACCCGTGTTATAAACCTTGCTAAGCGTAATGTCATTCGCCGTAATTCCGTCCGGCAGTTTGGCTTTGGTAACATTATCGTCTGCATATATAGGCTTGTTATCAGTGCCTATGACCACTTCTCCCTTTTTGTGCTCGATTCCTTCAGAATCTGTTTTGTTTGTTTTATATACATAAACCTCTGCTGTGTCTTTCTCGTAATTTTTTTCTGCCTCCGTCTTCCCCCATAGTTCTTCCTTTGACGAGCCAATCAAGTTGCCGCCGCCATTGTTCGTCTCGGTTTCAGTAATATAGAAAACATGCGTCTTTACAAGATGTATGTAATAATCATATTGAATCGTTATGGTGTCCGGGTTCTCTGTTACGGCGTCATGTCCCGCAGAGATCGATACGCCTGAGAACTGCTCACCTGCGCGGGCATTTATGTTGAGTATGATAGTACCTGTAGCCGGATCCATTTCTGCTATATAAGTGCTGTCAGTAAGCGTTTTTCCATTCGGGTCAACAAATTCATATTGCGTGTAATTGTCGTCGGGAACTATATAACCCTCTATAACGGTAAAGTCTTGCTTACCCGCACCGAGTGCCGATCCACGCGAGTTAACGGCATGCCAATGCCGTACAATAAAGTGCATGGAATTATCCCTCTCCCCCAATGCGCCAAGCGCGGTAACGGGCAGTCCACACTGTGCTGTTAATATTATCAATGAAAGAACTGTTGCTAAAAATCTTCTTGCCTTTATCATCGTTACATCCCCTACAATAAACAAATATTACAATTATAGCATTTTATCATTACAATTATAACACAATAAAGTCAATTATTCAAGTATTTTTGTAAAATTCCCACAAAAAATTGTAAAAATTTTCATAAAAAACCGCTGCCTTTTCAGACAACGGTTTAGTATTTTAAGTCTTGTTATTTCATCAATTCCGCAAGATAACTGTCCGCATAAGTCACCCAATCTTCTGAAATATACGGAGCCGGTATTTCGTATCTTCCGCCGTTAATGAAAATATTCTCGTTTCCAATCTGCAAAACAGCATTTTTACCGTTTAACATTCCGGCAACCACACGGTGCTCCGGAATCCATTCAACAGCACCGCCCTGTGTTTCAAAGAAGCTGCGAACGGTGAATTCACCATCAACCGATATCACATCACACGCCTCACTTCCGCCCCATGTACGAATTTCAAGAGTCCATGTATCTGAATCAAAGTCATCGGGTAAAGTATAGCCGAGAATTATATCAGTTTCGTTTTTTAGCGGAACAGCCTTTGTGTTAACATTTTTTACAAAGCAGTCATTTAATATTCCGTTCTCATCATATGCCGTTATGACAAATACTGCGGTATTGTTATAAAAATAATTCTTAACCGCGCTCACCGCTTCAAGCGTTGTTCCTTCCTCGTTAAACAGTGCCGAATTTATTGTAAAAATATCACTTGACACCACCTGCATCTGCACTGTTGCCGCCATATCGCCGCTTTTTGCGGTCACGGTAAACTCCTGCTCCTTCGCATCCGCCGAAACCGTGAGTATTCCGTCCTGTGAAACAGAAATTCCCTCGCCTGCCGCACTGTATTCGATCGGAGCGTCATATTCAAGCTCAGCACCTTCACGGTAGAATTTCGCCTGCATCTGTGTAGTGCTTCCGGCGGTTACCGCCTCCGGAGGGGACACAAAATCTATGCTGTCAGGCTTTAATACCGTCACCTTTACATTGTCAACAATAGTATTCGCCTCAACCCTGATATGCTCCGGTCCTACTCCCGAGGATGCGTACATCTCGTTCATCAATATCAGGTACGATGTTTTTGACTCTGCCACCTCACCGTTTTCATCAAGCTTATCAACTATCATGTCAATCATGCCGTTTGCCACTCCGTAATTACCGATAAGAGTGATATGATATGTTGCTTCCGTGTCAACTGCATTGTAGTAAATATAGTTACCCTCTACTCCGCCGTATGCCGCCATTGTGAGCGTGCCGTTCCTGTCAACGGCTCTTATCGATGTTCCGCCCTTGGTATTATCTGCCGAACGGAGTGTTATGCCGCTGTCTATATCCTTAAACTGAACGTCCGCTTCAAAGGTACTTCGCGTAAACAGCTCATATCCCCAGCCGTCAAGGTCAACAAATTTATCCTCCGTTTCTGTTCTGCCGCTCTCATATATCACATCATCTGCGGCAAAGCCTACAGAAGCCGTCATAATCATTAACGCCGTAACGGACAGAGCCGTAAAAATTTTCTTTATTTCCATATCTCGTATCTGCCCTCGCTTTCCTTAACATTCAAACCTAAATTTGACGCTATAGCGCTTATCTCAGCATAGAGAACGCCATCTATAACCTCCGGCCAGTCATTTATAATTGACGGCTCGCCGTTTACAATCATTTCCGAATTCTTCACCGTTGTTTCGATCGTGTTTCCTCTATACGATGCCTTTAACGTTTCGCCTGTACGGCTGTATTCTATTTCCATCGCTTTTAATACCGCCTCAATATCGCCGTAAACGCCCTGCATCTTATACGCGTCAGCCGTTAATTCCACTCCGTCAGCCACGATCACGACCATCTGACGTGTGCTTTCGGCAGCCTTCATAACGCCGGTGTTTACTCCGAATTGCACCTTGAACGGTTCAGCAAGCTTCAGCATCGGAGTTATCGCACTTTCCGTCTTCGGCGGTTCGGGTGACAAGCCCTGTGCTCGCGTCTGCGGCATTACGGTTGTAAGTCCGTTGTCTGCTGTAACAGTCTTTGTATTGAGCTTAATCGTTGTGTTCTGCACTCCAGCACGCTTTGCAGTTATCGAAATCTCTCCAGCCTCGCGAGTTGAACGCAGGAATATTCTGTTCGTTCCGCACTCTGCATACACGTAATTATTGCTATGGTTCAGATCCTTGATACCGCTGTTATATCCTCCGAGCATTACCGCTGGACCTGTGACCTCAAAATCAATCCTGTCATAATCAAGTGGGCAAATATTGCCGTTTTCATCAACCACTTCAACGTCCACGTACGTGATATCTGAGCCATCTGCCATCCAGCCGTCAGGACCGGTCACGGGTGTGAGCCGTATCTGTGCCGCCTCGCCTGCCGTGTCAATTCGCTGTCTTGCC
>JAFLUC010000066.1 GCA_022509005.1 Oscillospiraceae bacterium
TTTTTCGTATAGTTGCCTACTCTACGAAATCTTGTAACAACCATGTTACTAAGTGTTATTATATCCATATATATTAAATTTATAATAGAAAGCAACCTATACGTTAAAGAAGATGAATATAATTATTATTAATCAATAAGGAGGTCAATATGAATCAAAATCCTAATCAACAGAATCAGCCGTACCAGCAGAATTCGCCGTATCAGCAGAATCAGCCGTACCAACAGAATCCACCGTATCCACCGCAGTATCCGCCACAGTATCCGCCACAGCGCAATCCTAATGACGGTCAAGGAAAGTCAATTGCAGGACTTGTTCTCGGTATAGTTTCGCTCGTGATCGGCTTCGCTGGTATTGGTCTCATACTGGGTATAGTCGGTATCGTTCTGGCCGTACAAGGCAGAAAAGCTTCTACGGCAGCTTATGGCAAACCATCCGGTATTTCTACCGCCGGTTTTGTTCTCAGCATTATCGGCACAGTTTTCGGAGGCATCACCTTTGTTGCCTGTGGTATACCTTGTATCTGTTTGGGTACAGCCGGCGGGCTTGGATCCTTATAGATATAATTTTAATCGAACATAATGCGCGATCAAATGAGGGAATTCTGAACATTTCCTCATTTGATCATGATTATCTAAAGAAAGGATTAACCTCACACTATGTTCCCGAACATAACCATATTAGGCAGGACATTTGCCGTCTACTCTATCATCACCGCTTTTGCAACTCTTCTCATAGGGTTTATACTGTGTTCTCGTATCAAGAGACTCGGACTTGACAGCAATGATGCTATACTGTTTCTCCTTTCGGTCATGGGAGGCATCCTCGTTGGCAGCCATTTTTTGTTTGCGATTACAAATTTCCGCTTAGTACCAAATATTTTCAGTTCGGGTACGCTTGATGAATTTTTCAGGAATGTCGCAGCCGTTTTCGGCGGTGCCGTATTCTATGGAGGACTTATCGGGGGACTTGTTGCCGGTTGGATATTCGCGCGCATCATGAAGCTCGATATGTTGATTTATTGTGATACAATGGCACCCCTTATCCCGCTGTTTCATGGATTTGCCCGCTTAGGATGTTTCTTCGGTGGTTGTTGCTATGGTATCGAGTCTGATATTGGATTTGTTGTACATAACAACATATATCTGCCCGAACTCAATGGTGTACGTCGTTTTCCTGTTCAGCTTTTTGAGTCGGCAGGCGAATTCCTGATATTCCTAATTCTGAATTTGGTTTATATTAAAATTTGGCGTTCGCGTTTACGCGACGAGACGACGAATGTCCCATTGCATCCACTGCGAGGATGTCTTTTGTCGATGTATTTCATACTCTACTCAGTTCTGCGCTTCTCTGATGAATTCCTGCGCGGAGACACTATCAGAGGATTTGTTTTCAATGGGCTTTTGTCCACATCACAATTCATAAGCATCCTGGTTTTTGTTGTTGGCGTAGTATATTTCGTCATCACATACAAAAAAAATATTCGCAGCACGCCATAACGCGGTCACAAATTACACGTGAAGCTATCTTATCGTGACTGACGTTTCGCTAACGCTTCACTCCAATAAGTTGACTTTTTATCTAATATGAAATTTAGTTATCTCATGTTAGATAAAATAATCCGGAGCGGCATGCCACTCCGGATTATTTTATCTATTACTTCTTCTGTATTCCTCAATTTCCTCGGCTTTTTCGTTCAGATAAACCCAACGCTCCGTTTTTTCTTCAAGCTGCGCTTCCAATTCCGTTTTTTCATTTGCAAGCTCATTAAGCCTCGTAAAATCTGTCGCGTTTTGGGCCATTTCATTATCGATATCCGAAATACGCGCTTCAAGCTCCGCTATGTCATCATCTATCGTGTCAAACTCGCGCTGCTCTTTAAATGTAAATTTCGGCTTTTCTTCTCTTACGGTACGCTCGGTTTTCCCTTTCGGCTTTGATGAAGCCGCGCGGAATTCCACTCTTTTTTGCTCATAATCGGCATAGTTGCCCGGATAACGCTTTATCTCGCCGTATGGCGTAAGCTCAAATATCTGTGTCGATATCTTATCAAGAAAATACCGATCATGTGACACAGCAATTACAACTCCCGCAAAGCTTTCAATATACTCCTCAAGTATACACAGTGTTTCAATATCAAGGTCGTTTGTAGGCTCATCAAGCAGCAGCACGTTCGGCGCCGTCATAAGCACGCGCATAAGCTCCAGCCTGCGCCTCTCGCCGCCTGATAATCTTCCGATTGTTGACCACTGCGCCTCGCCGTCAAACAGAAATCTTTCAAGCATCTTTGCCGCCGATACCATACCGTCGGGAGTTTCTATAAACTCCCCTGCTTCCTTTACATAATCAATCACGCGCATAGATAAATCCATTTCCTCGCTTTCCTGCGAGAAATAGCCTATCTTTATTGTTTCGCCCCATTCAATAGAACCCGAATCCGGTTCAAGCTTTCCGGCAATGAGTTTTAACAGCGTTGATTTTCCGCTTCCGTTGCTGCCTACAATTCCGATACGGTCATCACGAAGCATATTATATGAAAATCCACTTATAACGGTATTCCCGTCATAGCTTTTTGAAACATCGTCTATTTCTATTATCTTCTTGCCTAGCCGCGAGCCGATCGAGCTAAGTTCAAGCCTCTGCCTCTCCTGCAATCCTTCCTGATTTTTTATTCTCTCATAATTGTCAAGTCTTGCCTTGCTCTTTGTGCCTCTGGCAAGCACGCCGCGGCGTACCCATTCTATTTCTTTTCGCAAGAACGCCTGCCGCTTCTTCTCAGCCGAACGCGCTATTTCCATTCGCGCGCTTTTTTCCTCTATAAATCCGGAGTAATTTGTTTCATATGAGTACAGCACTCCCCTGTCAACCTCAACAATTCTGTTCGTTACTCGGTCAAGAAAATATCTGTCATGCGTAATCATAATGATTGCGCCCTTATAACCCTTAAGGAAGTTTTCAAGCCATATTATCATTTCGCTGTCAAGATGGTTTGTGGGCTCGTCAAGAATAAGCAGATCCGATTCTGCCGCGAGCGCGCGGGCTATCGCAATACGCTTGCGCTGTCCGCCGGAAAGAATGTTTGTTTTACAGTCGAAATCATTTATACCTAGCTTCGTCAGAATACGCTTTGCCTCAAATTCGTCCGCGCCGTTTTTTTCACACTCCATCGCTTCAATAACAGTCGCCTCTTCTTCAAATACAGGCGTCTGCGGCAGATACGCAATGCGCAGTCCTCTTGTTGTTATAATTTCGCCGTTATCATAGTCAAGCCCGCCCGCAATAATTCTTAACAGCGTTGACTTGCCTTCGCCGTTTATTCCGACAATGCCTATTTTATCACTGTCGTTTATATACAGTGAAACATCCTTTAAAATAATTCTTTCTCCATATGACTTACGTATATTTTCAGCTGTTAAAAGTACCATATCAATTATCTTACTCCGTTTAAATCAAACATCTTATTCATTTTACTAGAATGCGCATGGCATATCGCAAGCGCAAGTCCGTCCGCTGCGTCGTCGGGTTTGGGGATTACGTTCAGATTAAGCAGCATCTTAACCATCTGCTGAATTTGCTTCTTGTCCGCTCTGCCGTAGCCTGTTACGCTCTGCTTTACCTGAAGCGGCGTGTATTCATATATAGGTATATTCCTGTTTCGTATCGACACGAGAATAACGCCTCGCGCCTGAGCAACATGTATAGCCGTTTTCTGGTTTGAATTGAAAAACAGCTCCTCAATCGCAACTGCATCGGGATTATATTTATCTAAAAGTATTGTCATTTCATCGTATATTTTTTTAAGTCTGTCCACCGTGGGCATACCTGCGGGGGTGGTTATCGCGCCGTATTCAAGCATTCTGAACTTGTTTCCGTTATATTCCACAACCCCTATTCCGACTATCGCATAACCGGGGTCAACACCTATTATTATCATATCTGTTTCCTTCTTTGTATAATATTCATTATTTTTGCATAAAAATGCATAATTATTCATTTATATTTATTCTATTTTACCTATTGCATAATTATGAAAAATATAGTATAATACATTATACTATAAATAACTGCGGATTGCAAGTAAATCCGTGCAAGCGAAAGGAATGAATTATCTTGGCTAAGGATAAAGTTGTATTAGCATATTCAGGCGGACTTGATACTTCAATTATCATCCACTGGTTAAAGGAAAATTATGATTATGACGTTGTATGCGTTTGCGGCGACGTTGGTCAGGGCAAGGAGACGGAAGGTCTTGAAGAAAGAGCAAAGAGAACAGGTGCTTTGAAGTGCTACATTGCCGATCTTCGTGACGAGTACGTAAAGGACTATATATTCCCGACATTGAAGTCAGGCGCTGTTTACGAGGGTAAGTACCTTCTCGGTACATCACACGCTCGTCCGGTTATAGCAAAGGCTCTTGTTGACATAGCTCACAAGGAAGGCGCAGTTGCTATATGTCACGGCGCTACAGGTAAGGGTAACGACCAGGTTCGTTTTGAGCTTACAGTAAAGGCTCTCGATCCGTCACTTAAAATTATCGCTCCCTGGAGAATATGGGACATCAAGTCACGTGAGGACGCTGTAGATTATGCTGAGAAGAACGGCATTGAGTGTCCGGTAACTAAGAAGGATCTCTATTCAAGAGACAGAAACATCTGGCACATCAGCCATGAGGGTGTAGATCTTGAAGATCCGTGGAACGAGCCGCAGTATGACAGTCTGTTAAAGCTCGGCGTATCGCCGCAGGCTGCTCCGGACGAGGCTGAATATGTTACAATAGATTTTGAAGCAGGCGAGCCGGTTGCCGTAAACGGCGAAAAGCTCGGACCTCGCGCGCTTCTTGAAAAGCTTAACGCTCTTGGCGGCAAGCACGGCGTGGGTATCGCAGACATCTGCGAGGACAGACTTGTAGGTATGAAGTCACGCGGCGTATATGAAACACCGGGCGGCACAATCCTCTACACAGCTATACAGGAGCTTGAATATCTCTGTCTTGACCGCGATACACAGGCATTCAAGCGTCAGAGCGCTGTTAAGTTCTCAGAGCTTGTATATGACGGCAAGTGGTTCACACCGCTGCGCGAGTCAATGTCAGCTATGTTTGACGAGATGGAAAAGACTGTTACAGGTACTGTTAGGCTTAAGCTGTACAAGGGTCAGGCTATACCGGCAGGTGCTAAGTCACCGTATTCACTCTACAACGAGGAAATCGCCTCATTCGGCGACAGCCACGAGCTTTACAGCCACAAGGATGCAGAGGGCTTCATAAACCTCTTCGGCTTACCGCTCAAGGTTCGCGCTATGATGAAGGCAAAGACCGGTCTTGACGGTTAATTAATGAATATCATTTAAAACAGCAGAGCTGCAATTGCGGCTTTGCTGTTTTTTATTGCATTTGCGAAGCAAATCCGCAGATAACTTGCGGGGTTCGATGCCCCGCAAGTTATCTTTTTTTGCGCATAAATATCACAGATATCCTAATATAACTGGTAAATTTGCACAAAATCCACAATGAATTTTTGTGACTGATTTTGAACGGAAATGATTGACTTTGACTGTTTTTTGTGTTATTATGAATACAACAAAGAAACATAGACAAAGGAG
This sequence comes from Oscillospiraceae bacterium, assembly GCA_022509005.1. Classification (GTDB taxonomy): domain Bacteria; phylum Bacillota; class Clostridia; order UBA1381; family UBA1381; genus Ornithomonoglobus. The sequence goes on from JAFLUC010000066.1 coordinate 5,602, forward strand.
GGTGGAAAATGCTGGCAGAAGAAAGATTGGCGCGTATAACTGAACGGGTAAATGAGAACGGCAGCGCAACCGTCGGGGAGCTTATGGAATATCTTGATGCCTCCGAGTCAACAATAAGAAGAGATCTCAATACGCTCGATTCAATGGGCGAAATTCAGAAGGTTCACGGCGGCGCTGTAGCGATATCCGCATCATTTAAACCGCGTGATGATGAAATAGCCGACAGGCGTGTTATAAACAGAGAAGAAAAGTGTATTATAGCAAAATACGCCGCAGGGCTTATAAAAAAGGATGATTTCGTATTTATAGACGCGGGAACTACTACAGAATTTATTATTGACTATATCACGGAAAAACAAGCAATATATGTAACAAACGCCATAAACCACGCGTGCAAGCTTGCGCATATGGGCTGCGAGGTTTATCTCACGGGCGGACGGCTTAAAAGCTCAACAGAGGCTATTGTAGGCGCAGAGACCTTTGAAACGCTTTCAGGCTACAACTTCACAATAGGCTTCTTCGGCACAAACGGAATTCATCAGAAAACCGGCTTCACCACTCCCGACCGCGAGGAGGCAGGCGTTAAGCATATAGCTTTCCAGAACTGCAAAAACCGCTTTGTTACCGCAGATTCTTCCAAATTCGGCGCTATAAGCCCGGTGAAATTCGGAGACTTCGAGAATGCCGTTATTATCACAGACAAAATTGTTAAGGGCTATGATAATTGCGAAAATATAATTATTGCAACATGAAAAAAGAGAGGAGGCTCATATAATGATTTATACCGTTACCTTCAATCCTGCGATTGATTATGCAATCGGTGTTGAAAATCTCAAACCCGGTATGACGAACCGTTCTACCTTTGAACAGTTTCTCCCCGGCGGAAAGGGACTTAATGTTTCAACTATTCTTAATAATCTCAGTATTGACAACATCGCTCTTGGTTTTATCGCAGGCTTCACAGGCGCGGAAATAAAACGCAGCTTTGAAGCTCTGGGTGGAAAAAGTGATTTTATTGAGTTAAAGAACGGAAATTCAAGAATAAACATTAAAATCAAATCTGATGAGGAAACAGAAATCAATGCAGCCGGCCCGGTAATTGACGGTGAATCGCTTAATGAGCTTATGAAAAAGCTTGATTCTCTTAAAGACGGCGACATACTTGTTCTTGCCGGAAGCATACCGTCATCGCTGCCGGATTCGCTTTACCGCGATATAATGGATATGCTGAAAAAACGCGATATCATGATTGCGGTTGACGCAACGAAGGATCTGCTTTTAAATGTTCTTCCCTATAAGCCGTTCCTCATTAAGCCAAATAATCACGAGCTTGGCGAAATTTTCGGCGTGACGCTTAAAACACGCGAGGACGTTGTGCCATATGCGAAAAAGCTTCAGGAAAAGGGCGCAAGAAACGTGCTCGTATCAATGGCAGGCGAAGGCGCCGTGCTCGTAGCTGAAAACGGAGATGTGCTTAAGAGCGAAGCGCCAAAGGGTAAGGTTAAAAATTCAGTCGGAGCAGGCGATTCCATGGTTGCCGGATTTATAGCCGGCTGGTGCGAGAAGCAAAATTACGCGCACGCGTTCAAAATGGGCATTTCATCCGGAAGTGCAAGCGCGTTCTCGGAGGTTCTTGCAACAAAGCCTGAGATTATGCAGGTTTATAATTCATTTGACTTAATTTAAAAAATAAATATAAAGGAGAGATTTTTTATGAGGATCACTGATTTACTCGACCGCCGTTCGATTAACGTCAACGGCTCGGCATCCTCCAAAGAGGACGCTATTAACAAAATGGTTGATTTAATGTGCGCAAGCGGAAAGATCACCGACAAGGATGCGTACAAGGCAAGAGTGTTCGCAAGAGAAGAAGAAGGCTCAACAGGAATAGGCGAAGGTATCGCTATTCCGCACGCTAAGTGTGACGCGGTTTCAAAGCCAGGTCTTGCAGCAATGGTAGTTAAGGGCGGCGTTGATTTCGCGGCGCTTGATGACGAGCCGGTAGAGCTTATATTCTTAATTGCGGCTCCGAACACAAAGGAAAATGTACATCTTGACGTACTCGGCAAGCTTTCGGTTATGATGATGGATGAGGACTTCCAGTCAAAGCTTAAGAACGCACAATCCATTGACGAATTTTTAAAGATTATCGACGACGCCGACGAGGAAAGCAAGGGTATCGATTCATACGGCGCAGAGGTTGAGAACGCAAAGTGTAACATAATTGCCGTTACAGCATGCCCGACAGGTATTGCTCACACATACATGGCAGCAGAGGCGCTTGAAAAGGCGGCGGTTGAAAACGGCTGCTCAATAAAGGTTGAAACAAGAGGCTCAGGCGGAGCAAAGAACGTTATAACAGCAGATGAAATAAAAGCTGCGGACTTCGTAATTGTCGCATGTGACGTAAACGTTCCTATGGATCGCTTCGCGGGCAAGAAGCTTATCAAGGTTCAGGTATCAGACGGTATAAGCAAGGCAGATCAGCTTGTTAAGCGCGCTATCGCAGGTGACGCGCCGGTATATTCAGCTTCGGGAAGTACAGAATCAGAAAGCGCATCAGACGGTAAGGAAGGCATTGGTCATTCACTTTATAAGCACCTTATGAGCGGTGTTTCACATATGCTCCCGTTCGTTATCGGCGGCGGTATTCTTATCGCAATAGCGTTCCTGCTTGATGATTTCAGCATTAACCCAGGTAACTTTGGTAAAAACATTCCGATAGCGGCATTCTTCAAGACAATCGGTGAAGTAGCATTCGGACTTATGCTCCCTGTTCTTGCAGGATATATCGCATACAGTATAGCAGACAGACCCGGACTTGCCGTGGGATTTGTCGGCGGTATGATGGCGGCAAGCGGCAACGCGGTTCTTTCCTGGGTAAACGGATCAGGTCAGGAGCTTTCATACAGCGGCCTTAACGGCTTTATCCAGAACACAGTATTCGGTGCATCAGGCAACACGGTATCAGGCTTCCTCGGCGCGCTTGTTGCAGGTTTCGTTGCAGGCTACATCGTTCTCGGACTTAAGGCATTATTCTCCAAACTCCCCGCGAGCATGGACGGCATTAAGCCGACACTACTCTTCCCCGTTATTGGCGTATTCATCATGGGCACGCTCATGCTTCTCGTATTCAACCCGATTATCGGTGTTATAAACACAGGGCTTGCTAATCTTCTTAACGCTATGGGCAGCAGCTCAAAGATAATTCTCGGTATTGTACTCGGCGCAATGATGGCTATTGATATGGGCGGTCCTATCAACAAGGCTGCATATGTATTCGGTACAATGGCTATCGCAAACGGTAACTATGACATAATGGCGGCAGTTATGATAGGCGGTATGGTTCCGCCGATAGGTATAGCTCTTGCTACAAACTTCTTCGGAAACCGCTTCACAAAGGCAGAAAGAAGCTCAGGTATCTCAAACTATGTTATGGGTCTCTGCTTCATCACAGAGGGCGCAATTCCGTTCGCAGCAGCTGATCCGGGACGCGTAATCCCGGCAACAGCACTCGGCGCAGCAGTTGCAGGCGCGCTTTCAATGGCATTTAACTGTACGCTTATGGCACCGCACGGCGGAGTATTCGTATTCGCGGTTGTAGGCAACTGGCCGATGTATCTCGTAGCCCTTGCGGCAGGTTCGGTTATTACAATGTTCATGCTCGCATTGCTTAAGAAACCGATAAAAGATTGATAAATATTAAAATAAATATTAAATAAACAGGAGGAATTTTAAAATGAAACAGTTCAATTATGTAATCACAGACCCGGAGGGTATCCACGCAAGACCGGCAGGTGAGTTTGTCAAAGCGGCAAAGAGCTTCGCTTCAGACGTAAACATCACAAAAGACGGCAAAACGGTAAGCGCAAAGAAGATTTTCGGTGTTATGGGGCTTGCTGTTAAGCAGGGTCAGGAAATCACCGTAACGGTTGAGGGCGCTGATGAAGATACTGCTGCAGCAGAGCTTGAAGCGTTCTTAAAGAATAATCTGTAATTGGCATCTCTCTTATATATCGCCTGCGTGGATTTAATCTATCCGCGCAGGCATCCCTATATTTCAGAAAGGATAATGCAGCATGATTACATGTAACGGAAAGAGCGTGTATGGCGGAATTGCTATAGGAAAAATACACGTTATGGCAAAAAAAGAGCAGCGCATTGTACGTCGTTCGGTAGATGATACCGAGACGGAGATGCAGCGCTTTGAAGCGGCAAAAGCGGAAGCGCAGAATCAGCTTGCGGAGCTTTACGATAAAGCAATGACTGAGGTTGGCGAAGCAAACGCCGCTATTTTTGAAATTCATCAGATGATGCTTGATGATGATGATTATCTTGATTCAATAAATAATATAATCACAGAGCAGTCAGTAAACGCAGAATTCGCCGTGGCTATTACTGCCGATAATTTTGCGGAAATGTTCTCGTCAATGGACGATGCGTACATGAAGGAACGCGCTGCGGATGTCAAGGATATTTCAGAGCGTATCATAAGAATTCTCACAGGCTCAGATTCGGCTGATATGTCATCGGAAGAGCCGGTTATCATTCTTGCAGATGATCTCGCGCCGAGCGAGACGGTTCAGCTTAACAAGGATCTTGTTCTTTCGTTTGTAACTGTTCACGGCTCAACAAACTCGCACACCGCTATCCTTGCCCGCACAATGAATATTCCGGCTCTGATAGGCACGAATGTGGAGCTTTCACCGGATCTGGAAGGCAAGCTTGCGGTTGTTGACGGATTTAACGGCGTTATATATATCGAACCCGACAGCGAGACGCTTGCCGCAATGGAAAAACGCCGCGACGAGGAGCTGGAAAAGCAAAGACTTCTCCAAGAGCTTAAAGGCAAGGAGAATATCACAAAGGACGGAAAATCTGTTCTCGTTTATGCGAACATAGGAAATGTAAAGGATCTTGCATATGTACTGCAAAATGACGCGGGCGGCATTGGTCTTTTCAGAAGCGAATTTGTGTATCTTGAAAGCAGCACATATCCGACTGAGGAGGAGCAGTACCGCATATACAAAAAGGCTGCCGAAACAATGGCGGGAAAGCGTGTTATTATAAGAACGCTTGACATAGGCGCTGACAAGCAGGCGGATTACTTCAATCTCGACAAAGAAGAAAATCCGGCAATGGGTCTCAGAGCGATCAGAATATGCCTCACAAGACCGGAGATTTTCAAAACCCAGCTTCGCGCACTTTACAGAGCGTCAAAGCACGGTAAGCTTGCGATTATGTACCCGATGATCACTTCTGTGGAAGAGGTTAAAAGGATAAAAGCAATCTCTGCCGAGGTTAAAGCGGAGCTTACTGCGGAAGGTATTCCGTACAACGACATTGAAGAAGGTATAATGATTGAAACTCCGGCAGCTGTTATGATGAGCAGCGAGCTTGCAAAAGAGGTTGATTTCTTCAGTATCGGAACAAACGATCTTTCGCAATACACAATGGCAATCGACCGCCAGAACCCGAAGCTTGATGAATTCTTTGATCCGCATCATCCGGCGGTTCTGCGCATGATTGAAATGGTATGCAAAAACGCGCATGCGGAAAACACATGGGTAGGCATCTGCGGTGAGCTTGGCGCAGACTTAGAGCTTACAGAGCAGTTCCTGCGCATGGGCGTTGACGAGCTTTCAGTTTCGCCGTCCTGCGTTCTGCCGCTCAGAGATAAAATAAGAAGTCTTGATTTAAGCAAATAATCACAGGGGAGCAAGCGCTCCCCTTTTTAAGTAATTCTGCATTGCAAAAGTATAATAAATGTTGTATAATATAGTCATACTACTGCAAAGGGGACAAAAACACATGACACTCCCAAAGGATTTCTGTGAGCGTATGAAAGAGCTGCTCGGTGATGAGTATGACGATTTCATACACTCCTATGATACAAAAATCAATCAGGGTATACGGATAAACACGCTTAAATGCAGCGATACCGCCGCTATCGCGTCAGAGCTTGGCGCGCAGGCGCAAGTAGAATGGTGTCCTGACGGATATTATATAGATAAAGAAAAAATCAGCGGCAATCATCCGTATCACGCGGCAGGAATGTTCTATTTCCAGGAGCCGTCGGCAATGTCCGCCGCTGAGGGACTTCCTCTCGGCGAAAATCCGCATATACTTGATTTATGCGCCGCCCCTGGAGGCAAAACAACGCATATTGCGGCAAAAATGAAAAATAAAGGGCTGCTCGTTTCAAATGAAATAATTCCCAAGCGCGCGGCAATCCTCGCCGGAAACGTTGAGCGAATGGGGCTTACAAATACAATTGTCACAAATGAATCCCCCGATCGGCTTGCGGCAAAATTTCCGTCATTTTTTGACGGAATTATCGTTGACGCGCCGTGCTCAGGTGAAGGAATGTTCCGCAAGGAGCCGCAGGCGGTTGACGCGTGGAGCGTAGAACACACTCTGTCATGCGGCGCGCGGCAAAAAAATATTCTTGATGACGCATATAAAATGCTCAGATGCGGAGGATATATAATGTACTCTACATGCACCTTCTCATATGATGAAAATGAAGCGGTTGTTCAGTACATGGTCGAAAAATACGGTATGGAAATATGCGATATTCCCGGGCTTTCCATGCTTTCTCCGGGTATCGGCAGCTTTCCCAATATAGAAAAATGCCGCCGCGTATTTCCGCATAAGCACGACGGCGAGGGACATTTTACCGCTCTGCTTCGTCGAACACAAGAGGACGGTTCCCCCTGTGTTCCAAAGAAAAAGAAGATAAAAAAAACCGTAAATACCGCGCTCTCCGATGCAATTAAAAGCTATCGCGAGTTTGAGAAAAAAGCGCTGAATCACCAATGCGAAGGCGAATTTGCACTCTTTGGCGATAACCTCTATCTGCTTCCTGAAAGCGTTGATATTTCCGGTATTAAAATCCTCCGCTGCGGTCTGCATCTGGGCACGGTAAAGCGCGGCCGATTTGAGCCGTCACACGCGCTTTCACACGCTTTTGCAGCGGATGCGTATAAGAATGTTATAGCTCTTGACACAGTTTCCGATGAGCTGAAAAAATATATGCACGGCGAGGTAATAAATGCCGATACAAACGGCTGGTGCGTTATTGCTGTGAACAACTGCGGTATCGGCTGGGGTAAGGCTTCGGGCGGAATCGTCAAAAACCATTATCCCAAGGCGTTACGAATCCTCGGCTAATCCCTTGTCAAGTGAGTGCATAAACCCGCTTACGCTCACCGTCATGATATCGCCCGCAACAGGCTCGCCGTCTATACATATAACATTCGCGTAAACAGGCTCTCCCACGTCAATGGGATAGTTTGTCACGACAAATGTATATCTTACACCCGATTTTCCGCAGTATGGGGCAAGGTCAAGCTTTGCCTCATGCTGTATTTTATTATAATTCTCATATACCGCGTCAAATTTTTCCGGAATTCTAACATCTACGCGGTCAAACAGCTTTTCTTCCGTCTGCCATCCGAACCCTTCAAGAAAGACGCGGCAGATTTCAGAATCCTTATCTCTGCCATACGCGCAGAATACGATACATATAAATATGATACACGTTAATGCCGATATGTATAATTTTATTTTCATAACATACCCCTTTCTACGCTACGCAAAACTCCGTTTTGCTATGCTACAACTTGCAAGCAAGTT
>JAFLUC010000067.1 GCA_022509005.1 Oscillospiraceae bacterium
ATCGAATACATTAATCGTGACATATTTGCGATTTTCGTCATAAACAATTCCGTCAATGTCCTCAGGAATTTTTTCAACGATGTAATACCTATACTCGCCCGGCTCAGTGAACTCAAGACCGCTGAATATAACAGGAGCCGTACCGTACCACGGGTTAGTAACCATTTCGCCGCTTTCAAAATCGACCGACTCTATAACATCGTCAACTGTGCCGTTGGTGACAGTTGCAATAGGTTCAAGAGCTTCCGTTACTTCCGCCCAATATTCAGACGGTGCCCTATTGTTATTCGCACCCAAACCGGCACAAAACTTAACTTTATCGCCATCTACATCAAACTCAATATCTTTTACCGTTCCAGAGGAGTCATCCAATTGGTAACGCAATACGTCATTCGAATCATATACATAAACTGCACAAGGATTAACATTCGCAAATGTATAATACTTCATTTTTACATGTAATTTCTTGACGCCGGGTAAATCAGCAGTATAGTTAAAGGTACTAGTCTGATAAGAACCGTCCCCCCAGTTACCGACACTATCAAAATGGCTTGTGTGAGAAATATTAGGCTGGTACTTGGACTCAGTCGGCCACAGTTCAAACCCGAACATTCCCGACGTCAGGTCGCCGCCTTCAAGCATCTTATGGGCTGTTATTGTCGCAGAGCCGCTTGCGGTGTACTTATTGGTTACAAACGCCTTAGGCACTCCGCCTGCGTTAATCCTGCCGGATACCCTGGATTCATCAACTATCTCCCAACCATAAGGCACATCAATCTCTTCGATTTCGTAGGTCGTGCCCGCCGGCAAGCCGTCGATTACGATTGTCTGACCCGCCTTGCAGGAAACGATGATTTCGCCAAGGCTTGGTTCAACAGTCTGGTCGAGCTTCAGCCACTGCGCGTAAAGCGTGATTTCTACCTCTTCTCCGTCTCCTTCGGGGAAATCCTTGTAAATATCCTTGTAAGGCGTAAATGCATTATACTTCACTTCGCCCTCCGGCTCTGTACTCCAGCCGAGGAACGCGTGACCGGTTTTTGTGAATCCGTTGCCTAACGCGCGGGCATAGCCGCCGGTCATATGAATATCCGACATACTGCCGCCATCGGCTCCGTTGCCTTTAAAGTGAACGGTGTAGCGCATGCGATTGTAATAGTACTTTACAACAAGCTCGCCCTCATCCGTAACAATAATCCATTTCTCATCAGGCTTAATGAAGCCATCGTAGTTGTCGAGCAGCGGCGCTATTATAGGTTCGCCGCTTATTGTCACAGTATGCTGTACAGTTCCCGCGCGAGTATACGAGTTGAAGTCTATATCCTGCAGATAGTGTTCAACATAATAAGTAACCTTAGTGTCCTCGTCAGCCTTTACCCATATAGCCGTCAGGGTGATTTCATTCTTGTACTTATATGTACCATCAGCGGGAATTGTTGCTTTGCCGTCAATGACGGGATATACCTTGTTATTCGCCTCATTCTTCCAGCCGGCAAATACGTAACCGGTAGCAGGTGTAAACGAGTATGTAATATCGTAATCATATTTAACCGATCCATATTCCGTCCGTGTGAAATCCTCCACGGCATGGTCACCGGGAGCAAGCGTAATTGTATAGTACGACTGCCATACGTAAGTTGCACCTGCTTCTCCCACGCCATCGGTATGCAGAGGCCCGCTTGCAAAGCTTTCCGCAGCAGGTCCTAGAGCAAGATCATCTTTCTTGACCCAACGTCCTGTACTTTCCGTTCCGCTTGGTGTGTTTAACTCGACCGCCTTAAATGCTCCGTCACTAAATATTATTTCTGAAATATTGCTCAATGTTCTTAATGAATCTTCGGCTATACCAATGTCCCAGCTCCAATTGTTTAAATATAATTTTTTCAAGTTATTAGAGCCTTTAAACATATTGGGGCTAATGTTACTATCAGCTTTCCAACTTCTAAGATCAGCAATTATAAGTTTGGTACAGTTGTTGAACATACCGGACGACTCAGTGAGTCTTGTTACAGTCCAATCCTCAAGACCGGTAAGAGAAGTAAGCTGTTTGCAGCCAAAGAACATATTTTTCATAGTTGTAACATTGCTTACATTCCAATACTTGAGAGCCGCAATAGAAGCTAAACCGCTTTCAACTCCAGCTGAATTGCGGTAACAGTCATTAAACATCGAGTCCATATTTTTAACATTGCTTACATTCCAGTTCTCAAGACCGGCAAGAGAAGTAAGTACAAAGCATTGTTTAAACATAGTGGACATATCCGTGACACTACTTACATTCCAGTTCTCAAGACCGGTAAGAGAAGTAAGTGCAAAGCATCTATTGAACATATTGGACATATCCGTGACCTTGCCCACATTCCAATTTTTAAGAGCATCAACTGATTCAAGGTTTTCACAAGAATTGAACATACTGGACATATTCTTAACATTGCTTACATCCCAGTTCTCAAGACCGGCAAGAGAAGTAAGTTTGGTATCTCCGCTGAACATCATAGCCATATTTTCTACATCGCTTACATCCAGATTTGCAAGACCTTCAAGAGATTTAAGGTTAAGGCCGGAGAACATGTTTTTGGCTTGTTTGTTTGCCCTGACGTCGCCATTTATTTTAATGTACTCGAAGTTATTTTTTTCTGCATACCAAAGAGTTTGGCTGGAATCCGTTATATTAGGCAAAACGCCGTAAGAATTGCCGTCTTTCGGTTCAAGAATAAGCGTATTATCTACAACTCTCCATTTAACGGGATGGCTTTCGCTCTCGTCGGCAGCTATAGGCATAATCGGATAATCACCGTCATCGCCGGCAATAGCGTACGTGTCAGCCGGGGTTTCGTCCTGCTCATCATCACCCGAACCGGTATCTTCATCATCCGAACCGGTATCTTCATCGGCCGAACCGGTGTCAATTTCGCCCGTTTCGGCATCCTTGACGTACCAGTTATAGGAGCCTTCCGTAAGAGGCATGCCGTTTTCGTTATACAGCTTTACCCTGAATTTGAATATAGTATCCTTATTCGCATCTGTAACGCCTTCGCCGACCTTGTGAAGCTCCAAAGAGCCGGGTAGGGTGGTGTTTTCAAACCGAACGCCGCCGATGCTTATACTGTCGTTGGTTATGTCGTTGTACTCGACCGTGGTGCCCATAACGCCTTCGTCAGTTCTGGTAACTGTAACCTTTACCTCCCATTCGCGGGAGTCATACCTAATTTTGGGACTGTCGCCGGCTTTCTCGCGGACGATGTAAGTAAATGTCTTACCAACATCAGCTTCATCATATTCTATCGGTTTAAACTGAATGAGACCGCCCTCCTGCGCCGTTACCGTCTGAATTACCTCGCCGTCTTTGTCAAGCAGTTCAAACTTGAATGGTGTGCCGTCGGCGTCGGTATCTGCCGCCTTATTATCCAACAGCTTTACACCGCGAATAATCGCCGTAGTCTTCTCGCGCTGATACAGGTTGTAGAACTCAGCCTCTGCCGTTTGGAGCGGCTCAATAACGCCGGAAACGTTAACCTGCTTCACCAATACCCAGCCGTCGGGAGTTTCTTCCCAAACCTGATAAGCCGTGCCGGCAGGTATATCGTCGAATGTCGCTTTCTCGCCGCCCTTCAGCGAGAATTCGAACTCGCCGTCATGCATTTCGGTTTTTCTCAGTTCCGGGTCTCCCCATATGGCAGTAAGAGTTACCTCTTCACCGTGGTCATATGTACCTGTCGGAATTGCAGCGACATCGTCAATGACCCTATATACATTGCCCTTAGCATCCTTCCAGCCTATTATGACATAATTTTCAAATTTCTTCGTGTCAGCTATGGTGTAATCATAGTTAACCGATCCGTATTCCTCCGCTCTGGTGTCCGAAACATAGTCACCGTAGTTAAAATAAATAGTATAATACGACTGCCATACATAGGTTTGTACTTCTGTATCCAGTTGCCCCCGGTTTTTCAGGTCAGCAGAAGTATAGCTTGCTGCATTTAGACCTTTGGTAATATCCTCCTTGTTTACCCACTCGCCTGTACTTTTTTCCGGATGAGGGTCGCTTAACGAGCACGAACGAAATACATCCGGGCTGAATCTTATTTCACGAATATTTTTACAGTTGTCGTCAAATTTTTCGTTCGTCGTGCCGGCATAAATCCACTTATCCAGATACAATTTCTCCAGATTGGGACAATTTGAAAACACTCTTGTGGGTAAAATGTTGTTGCCTCCGGGGCCGGGTGTCCAGTCGCTGAGATCAGCGCTTATTAGTTTGTCACAGCCGACGAACATATTTTTCATATTCGTGACTTTGGTTACATTCCAACCATTGAGAGCATCGATTGATTCAATGGATTTACAGCCGTTGAACATATTTTCCATATTTGTGACGCTGCCCACATTCCAGCCACTGAGAGGCTCAACCGATTCCATGTTATAATTGTTGTTGAACATCCTTTCCATATTTGTGACGCTGCCCACACTCCAACCACTGAGAGGCTCAACTGATTCTATGCAATAATCGGTGTTGAACATATTGCTCATCTTCGTGACCTTACTTACATTCCAGTTCTCAAGAGGTTCAATAGAGGTAATGCCGGTAAAATAGGTGCCGCCTTCCCATGCTTCCCCACAGTAAGCGAACATACTGTCCATATTCGTGACATTACTTACATTCCAACTTTCGATACCTTCAAGAGAGATAAGGCTATGACATTCACTAAACATATATTGCATATTATCGACATTGCCCACATTCCAATCACTGAGAGGCTCAAGAGATTTAACAGCGGAACATAACTGGAACATACCTTCCATTGTCCCGACATTGCTTACATTCCAATTTTCGAGACCCTCAAGAGATGGTAAACCGGTATCCGCTGAATCAGCCACGTGGATGCCGCAGGTGTGGAACATATATTGCATAGTCTCGACACTGCTCACATCCCAATCTTTGAGCGCCTTAACAGATACAAGTCCTGTACATTGTTGGAACATATTGTTCATCTTCGTGACCTGACTCACCTCCCAATTCTCAAGACCTTCAAGAGAAGTGAGGCTTTCACACTTCTGGAACATACCTTCCATTGTCCCGACATTGCCCACATTCCAATCCTTAAGAGCTTCAAGAGATTCAAGGTTGCTGCAGCCGCTGAACATATAGCTCATATCCGTAACACTGCCCACATTCCAGTCCGCAATACCTTCAAGAGATTCAACGCTGCAGCCGCTGAACATATAGCTCATATCTGTAACATTGCGTATATCCCAATCCTTAAGAGCTTCAAGAGACGAGATTCCTTTACAGTTCCGGAACGTATTCTTCATACTCGTGATATGGCTTACGTCCCAATCCTTAAGAAAGTCAAGAGACTCAAGCGGCAAACCTTGGAACATATTGTCCAGATTCGTAAACTTGCTTATATCTATCCTCGTAAAAAATTCAAAAGAGGTGAGACTGCTGCAGCCACTGAACATATTTTGTATATTCTCGACACTGCTCACATTCCAGTCCTTGATATCGTTGAAGGAGGTAACGCTGCCGCAGTTGTTGAACATATAGCTCATATCCGTAACTTTGCCCACATCCCAGTCCTTAAGATAGCCGGCATTATTAATCTTACTGCAGCCGCTGAACATATAGCTCATATTTGTAACATTGCTTACATCCCAACCGGCAAGACCGTCAAAAGAAGTAATGCCGCTGCAGTTTCTGAACATATTGCTCATGTTTTTAACATTGCCCGGTTTCCATTTCTCGAGAGCTTTAACAGAGGTAATTTTCTGGCAGTTATAGAACATATTGTTCATATCCGTGACGCTTTTTACATCCCAATCCTTGAGAGCATCAATTGATTCAAGGAGGCAACAGTTGTTGAACATATTGCTCATATCCTTGACATTCCTTACATCCCAACCCTCAAGACCGGCAAGAGAAGTAATACCATAGTAAGTGGTCACCGGTGGCCATGCCCCCATATCCATGGACACATAGTAACAGTTATAGAACATATATCTCATGCTCTCCGTGCCGCTTACATCCAGGTTTGCAAGACCCGCAAGAGATTCAAGGTAGGCAAGATTACTGAACAGATAATCAGCATACTGACCTGTCTTGACGCTGCCGTTTATTTGAATGTTCTTTATACTTGTTCTTTGGTTATACCACGGAACATCATTGGTGCTCGTTGTATTACCCAGAACACCGACCGTTTCTCCGTCTGCCGGTTCAAGAACAAGCGTATTACCGCTAATGCTCCATTTAACGGTACCGAATGGGTTCTCGCCGGCAGCTATAGGCATAATCGGATAATCGTTATCCGCTTCATCGTCCGCAATATCCTCATCCTCGTAAACATCCGGGAGCGGAAGTTCCGGGAGTAAATTACCAAAAATCGGATAGTCGGCATTAGCTTCACCAGCTTCATCAGCTTCATCAGCTTTATCAGCTTTATCGCTCTCAATATCCTCATCAATATTCAAGCTGCTGAATCTTGAGAACGGGTCAGCGTCACCAAATATATCTTCCCACTCAGTCGTGACATCACCGCTTACGGGGAAATCTTTCTTATCAGCTACAGTTATCTCATACTCTAACTCGCCGTCCTCGACCTTATCGCCGATAAGCTTAACCTTGAAATGGAACTCCTGATTCGGGTCTTCGCCGCCCTGAGTGTATTTGACAACAGAAAGCGAACCCGGCTTCAGACTGTTGTTGAATGTCGGAATAACGCTTTTTTCAGGTTTAGTCCATTCTCTGCCGGTGCCGTCACAGTCGCCGCAGACTTCGCCGTCAGCATAGCCTGTGCCGCCGCAGATTTGACACTCTCCAACCTTCCATGTGTAACCAAATCCGCCGCAGACCGTACAGTCCTTTCCGTCTGATTTACCTGTGCTTTCACAATCGCTGCACACGTCAAACAGGTCATTCATGTAGTATGAGCTCTGGTTAAAGCTCAATGTTCCGTTGCCGTTATCTACAACCTCAACGCGGTAGCCGATAACAGCTGTATCAAATACGACATCAACAGAATCACCATCTCCGTCCTTTACCTCACGGGCATAGTACCAGTAGACATCTCCGACATTGGCTTCGGTGTATTTTATCTCATCAAAATCAATTCTGCCGTTTGCATCATTGGAAGCGTCAGAGATATATTTAAGCTTACTGTCGTAAAGGTTGAACGTAAAGTCTCCCGCGTTAAATCTTCTGCCGTCGAGAACCTTCCACGCTCTGAGCGAAATACTGCCTTTAGCTTCGTATGTGTTGCCGAACACAGGATAATCATACTTCTTTCCGTCAATGTCGCGATTAAGCTCTTGCCAGTCTTTATCGTAATATTTGACAACACATGTCATTGTACCGTCACCGTTATCGCTCGGTGTGACCTTCGCGTAATATACAGAAGGGTCGTATGTATAGCCCGGCGCGTCTTTGGCTTTAAGCTCGACAATCTTATATTTGTGCTCCTTGCCGTCATCTGCATTTGTATAATTGATATTACCGAAGGATACATTACCATCCTTGTCGTTATAAACCGTCCTCAGCAGAGTTTCTGTTTCAGTTCCGTCCGTATTTTTGACTATTTCATACAGCTCAAAGCTAAACTGATAACGCAAAAGATCGCGGCCGCTCAAGAGCTTCAAAGCATCTATCGGAGCAAAACCTGCAGCGCTATATTCATTAGTAAACTCGGCTTCAGTGATTGGCCAGGATACTATCTCGCCGGTATCGTTTACCGTTTTGGTGAGCGTGAAACCGCTCTTGCTTGCTTCCGTAACAGTGTACTTAATCTGCGTAGGAATATCTTTTATTTCAATTCTTTCCCCGTCTTTAAGCGTAAACTCGCCGCCGTT
This sequence comes from Oscillospiraceae bacterium, assembly GCA_022509005.1. Lineage (GTDB taxonomy): Bacteria > Bacillota > Clostridia > UBA1381 > UBA1381 > Ornithomonoglobus. The sequence goes on from JAFLUC010000067.1 coordinate 7,840, forward strand.
ACCGATTTTACCTTTCTTATCAGTCGGATCGCCTTTGCTGTCATAAATAATATAGTCATACCTATCGGTTACATCTTTGCCGTCCTGAGTTTCGAGAGTAAGCGTAAATGTAAACTCGTTTTTAAGAGCTTTATCAGTACCATTCACAACATGCTTCGTGACACTCAGATTGCCGTACGGATAGTATTTGTTGAGAAGAGTGAAACCCTTTTCCGCCTCTTGCGGATTGCCGGTCGTCTCACCACCCGGTACATAGTCATAAACCGGTTCCTCTTCAATAGTGTATTCGATTCTTTCTCCCTTGTAATTCTTGTTCAGACCCTCGAATACGCCCTTCCAGCCATTGCTCGAATCAATCTTTATTGTTTCTACAAGCACACGTTCATCGCTGTCGGGGTATTTAGCATACAGCTTCACTGTAATATATGCAGGTCTTTTGCTTGAATCTTCATCCTGCCATGTTTTAGTTACAGGAATATCGATCTTTTCCGGCTCGTGATAGTTGTTCAGCGTATAGACAATGCTGCCGTCATCTTTAATCGTGCGCTTGACCGTAAGCTTATATTCGCCGACTCCCTCAAATTCCTCAACGAAAGTATAGTTGATGTAGTTACCGTCTTCATCGTAGGTCAGAAGCCGGTCAATTTCGGCAGTCCAGTTGTTTTTTTCGCTCAGCTCAACTTCTGCAACGGGATTCTTGTCGTTATCACGCAATGTGACCTTAATCTTCTCGGGACGCTTAGCGTCAGCGTCGTCATCGTCGTCCCATTCCTTCTTGATCTCGATGCTCTTTGTATAAATACCGACCTTGGTGTAGCTGTTATGAATATAGTCCCCTGTTTCCTTGCTTTCACCCTTAAAATCAGTCTGTACACAGTTCAGATATATATCGTTATATGCGTGAGCGTTCTTCTCATGCTCTGTACCGTCTGTATCCTGGTTGTTTCTATCCTTGAAATAATCAGGGTGTTCATTCTCCTTTTCATACGGCGCGCGCATATTAAGATAAACTATCAGCTGCTCGTTGCTCCCAAGCTTAAAATCGTTGCCATCTTTGTCTTTGGTCATATCTATGGCTATAGCCTTGACTGTGGACAAATCAACATCCGGCAGTTTATCAAGCGTAACCTTAGTCCAATCGCCGCCAGCTTTGTTTAAAATCTTTTTAATTGTGTCTTTATCACCTGTCTGTTCAGGATTATACGCGTCTTGGGAAATATCCAAATCATCCTTTGTACTATAATATATAACCGGCGCTACTCCGGAGCTGATTACCTGCGACAGGTCGATAGACAGCAGTGTACCGTGCCACTGATTATCGCCATAGTCTCCTTCTCTGCCTGCATCTTCACCCTCATTATTAGGAACATATTTCTCTATGTTGTCAAGGAGAATAATATCCGATGTGGTGGTATCAGTCTTAGAAGTAACCAACAGACGGTAAGAATATAAGCCGCCCTCCTGAACGTTAACGTCATTATTCTCGCCCTTTGACCATTCACCGGAACCGGTTACCGATACGTGCTTCTCTACTGATGATACAGAAAAATCCGGAATATCTGAGAGATTAACCTCATCGCCGGCATAGACAAATGCAGGAGCGTCGCTGTTCGGATCAAGATTCGTCATCCATCCAAGGGCCTCATCGCCAACCGCGTTCGTCGACTGATTATGGTTATCTGCTGTTGGGTCATCAGGCTCGCCCGTCCAGTCCTCAGCATTACCTATTTCACCTTCGTCCGCTTCATAGGCAGCCACATTACGTAAAACTCCGTTATCAATTGCGCTAAGGTCAGTGGAGCAATATGAATCAAATATCAGGGCATGAGTATTCTTATAGCCCTTTTCGGGGTAATACTTGCTGCCATCACCCTCCTCATACTTCTTCTGTGAGGTATAACCTATATTATCTACAAGATTTACCTCTACAACAAGCATTGTGCGTCCTGAATCTTTATAGTTCGAAATAGTCCAGACGTTTTTAATGCTGTCCTTGTTATTAGCAAACTTGACGGATTTAACAATCGGCTCAACTCCGTATGGCAGCAGGTCGTAATATGTACCCGAATTGGTGTTCGGAATTTCGCCCATTTTAAGAGCGTAGTCGTAATCACTCCTCGAGGTAATGTCTGACTGCTGTGTCAGCGTAAGCTCAGAGTGCAGCATGGCGCGCTTATTGGTTGTATCATATTTTCCGTTGAAGGTAAAGCTCTTTTCAAGCTCTGCAGCAACTCTGTACATTCTGCCGTGCAGATAGCCGGTAGCCGGAGATTTCATCTCGCTGACGGGATCGCCGTTTTTATACTCACGCTCCGTTCCGTACTCGTCTTCCTCGTGTTTCGTTTCTTTGCCTATGTATATCGCATAAGCTTCTGCCTTATTATACAGCTGGAAGCACAAAAAGTCGTTGTTTTTAAACGCAGTGTTTATCATCTCTTTTACAGGATCCGTAGGCTTTACACGCAGTGTAACGGTGCAGTTCATGTCTGTCGTAGCAACGACTTTTTCCGGATCGGGGTGTTCGGGATCATCGGATTCAAACTCGATCTTGATATGAGACACGAGCTTATCTTCCGGCATTGTAACCTTCCAGCTTTTCCCATAACCCTTTTCAGCTTTTGCTCCGTTATCCTCCCTCATCTCAGTGCAGTTGTTAGTAAGAATTACCAACGGAATCCACTCGTCACCAACCTTGCCGTACAGAGTCGTCTCAGGTGTCTCGATAACCTCCTTATCATACTCACCCGTCTCCTTGTCATAGTCAATATATCTGTAGACTATCGGAGCGTCAAATGTAACCTCGCTGATATCTACATCATTTACAGTCAGCTCTTTGTTTTCATTAAAATAATACTCATTGTCTTCGAGAACAAACCTGTTCGGATTTACATCAAAATCCTTCCAGACTGCCTGCTTTGCTACGGAAATAGTTGCATCAATAGGATACTGTACATAGACTTCTTTACCACGGAGCAGTTGGTTCAGAGACATATCGTCTCTTGTGCTTTTAAGGTTGCTGTCCTGATACTTATACTCAACCTTTTTTTCAAGTGTGGAAAGCTCAAACTTAATCCAGCCGTCATCATACTCGTTAGTATAAGTCCAGGTGTGAGTCTTTTCATCATATTCCGTTTTTCTCAGAACATACTGCCATTCCATCCGGTGACCGGATTCATCAACATATCGCTCATGATCCTCATCAAAAGTACCTTTACGCTTACTTTCATCTATCACCTCGGCAACGCTGTAGGTTCTGACCTGACCCTCGTCCGACCATGTGTATGTCCAGTCGTTGGGGTATTCAGAGTCCTTATCAGCTGAGGCTTCCGCCGTCAGCAAAATTGTTCTCCACGGGTAATAGGTGGAATACTCCTTACAGTAAATTCTCAGATACATTTCATCGGGACGCAGCTTCCAATGGTTATCCTCACCGTAAACGATATCGCTCCAGTGCTTGATAAATGTATATGTGGTCGGCGACTTAGTTTCCACTGTTGCATACGCTTCTCTTGTGTCCGTGCAATTACAGTCCGGACAGCCATCACAGCTCTGACCGGTCTTGCAGCCTGAGCATCCCATATTCTTCATACAACGATCGCTGTCGTCCCAGCCGATAACAGAAATAGTCTGTGTATTGTTCAGCTCAACCTTTTCCTCCGGGATTTTATCCTTCGGATACGCGGTCCAGACATAAGCAGACTTCACTATTGTGCTGTATCCGTTGTAAAGTAAGGCCTTAATGGTTTTATTATCCGAAGATTTTTTGTAGTATGTTCCGTTTGACCTGTGTACATCCGGATCGTCCTTATTTTCAGGAATATCGGACACACCAAGCATAATGCCGCCGAATTCCGGGTTACCGTCAGCATCGCTCGCAATAGTATCTTCAACATACATCTTATACGGCTGGTTACCGTCGGCAGTGCCGGCAACATACCAGCGAATATATGCGTAATTATCCTTATCCGCAGGCAGCAGCTCTTGTGGAATAGTGCTTGGAACATCCATCCAATAGACATCATAAGTACCGGTCACACTGTTATATGCCGTTTTGTTGGCGTATGAAACGCCAGCTTTGGTATCAATCTCCGCGTCAATTTCGTTACTGGTCATCGTAGCCGTTTTATTGTTCGGAGTGGTAACCGTCAGCGTTGCGCTGAACTTCTGGGAAACGGTTTCATCGATCATATCATGAGCCGCAACATCACGGAATGTACCCTGAATCATTACCTTACTAGCCGCAGACAGTGGTTTTGCGTTTGTGATAACGATGTTGTTGCCTACACGCTTCCAAACAAACTCCACGCCTGTCTCCGGGTCTTCAGGAACAGAAAGCATAAGTGTTCCCGGCTCTTTATCGTTTCTGTCGTGCCAGAGATATGCCGGGAATGTAAGTTCAATCTCGCCCGGCTGATATGCACGCTGACCGGACAGAGCAAAGTCGATCTGGAACATCTGGTTCCTCACTATGTCGGAGTCCGGAGCCAGCTTCAGTCTTCCGAAATAGGCCGGCGTATCCGCTCCGTCGCTCGTGCTCAGCCAACGGATATGAACTCTTTCGATAGTCGTATTATCGACTGTTACAGAATCCTGAACAGGAGGTTTACTCCGATCTGTATCTTCGTCAGACTCCTCCGCAATAACAACAGGCTCGCTGTTAATAGCAGCTGTTGTCTCATCTTCGAGTTCTGACAGCTCAAGCAGAGGGTGATCGGTAGAATCACTCTCACCCAGCTGATCATGCGCCTCGTAATCAATAGTGTCAGTGAAGAATTTATCTAAATCAACATATTCTTCGTCAGCAAGACCGTTGTCTCCTACCGGAATATAATTCTTGTCAAAGATAACGCCATTGTTTATTTTGGCATAAACATCGGGGTCATTATTATCCGCAGTGCCGACTACAGTAACGCCGGCGCTTTTAGCCATATTAACGGCACGGTCGAGAACAACACTGTCTGTTTTGCTCTCAACATCAAAGGGCAGGCTGATTACGTCAGCGCCCTCTTTTACAGCATATACAACAGCGGCATATATAGCGGATATCTTACCGACTCCGCGGCTGTCAAACGCTTT
>JAFLUC010000068.1 GCA_022509005.1 Oscillospiraceae bacterium
CGAAGCCGGAGGACGCGCCGCCGAACACATTTGTTGAGGGCAGAAACCATCTGTTTTTGTCATATGCGGCAATATACGCAAAAACACACGACATCACCGATATTGTAACGGGCGTATGCGAGACGGATTTTTCAGGTTATCCCGACTGCCGCGATATGTTTGTGAAATCGCTCAATGTCACGTTAAATCTTGCAATGGATTATAATTTTGTAATTCACACACCGCTTATGTGGCTTAATAAAGCAGATACATGGGCGATGGCAGACAGACTTGGCGTGCTTGATATCGTATATAAAAAGACGCTTACCTGCTATAACGGCACAGTGGGCGAGGGCTGCGGTCATTGTCCCGCATGCTTCTTAAGAAAGCGCGGTTATGAGGAATTCTTGAAAAATAAGGGATTAAAATGAAATTTGACGGATATCTGCTTGTAACGGATATGGACAACACGCTTATGAACGTGCATAGCGCAGTATCAGAAGAAAATATGCGTGCGATAAAATATTTCACGGACAACGGCGGGCGATTTACAATAGCGACAGGCCGCAGCGCGATTGCCGCGCGGGATAAAATTAAGGGCTTGGCGATAAACGCGCCCGCGATTTTACAGAACGGCGCGATAATATATGATTTAAATACTGATTTGGTTCTGCATGAGTGGCACATTGCGGACGAGCGAAAGCCTGCGTTAAAGATAATGAGCGAGAAATATCCGTTTTTAGGCTTTGAAATATGCAGCGGAGACGACGTTTATATATATGCGAAATGCTATAAAACCGACAGGTTTAAGAACCGTAAGAATTCAAAGGTAAGTGAGATGACAGAGGGAGCATGGACGCTGCCGTGGACTAAGATGATCATGATAGGCACGAAGGAAACGCTTGACGAGTATGCGCCGATATACAGGCAGTATGACAGCGGTCATGCGGTACGCAGCGGAGACGAATTTTTCGATATCGTTCCCGATGATGCATCCAAGGGTAAAGCGCTTGGAATAATAGCGGAGATGCTTGGAATAGAAAAAAGTCATGTAATTGCCGCAGGCGACCATTTTAATGATATCGATCTGCTCAACGCAGCGGGCGTGAGCTACGCGGTTGAAAATGCGGCGGACGAGGTAAAAGCGGCGGCAGATTTTGCAGCACCGCCGTGCGATAAGGACGCGATTGCCTGGATAATCGGAGAAATTGAAAAATGGGTAAAATAAAACATGTGTTTTTTGTGGATTACAGGAATCGAAGTCAGAGGAATATGCACCCGATGCAATCGCGGAGAGCTTGACGGATATAATAGAAACACTAAAGTGAGGTAAATCATGTACGAGGTAAAAAAGAGACTTGAAATATCGGCAGCGCATTATCTGACGCTTGATTATGAATCAAAATGCTCAAATCTTCATGGACACAACTGGATAATTGACATCTGGCTGCGTTCTGAAACGCTTGATAAAAACGGAATGGTGATGGATTTCACACATATTAAAAAGCAGGTGCAGGATAAGTTCGACCATAAGGTGATAAATGATGTGGTGGATTTTAATCCGACTGCCGAAAATCTTGCAAAATATATATGCGACTGCCTTGAACCGTACTGCTTCAGAGTGGATGTTCAGGAAAGTATAGATAATATAGCTTCATATACAAAGGATTGAAAGGATCATAAAAATGCTTATTTCAGAAATTTTTGATAGCATAGACGGTGAGGGAGTTCGTGCCGGAGAGCTTTGTACTTTTATCAGAGTTGTAGGCTGCAATCTTCGCTGCTCGTATTGTGATTCAATGTATGCGGTGGAGCCGCAGCGCTACAGTGATATAAAGCCAAAGGAAATGCAGATAAGCGATATACTTGCAAGCGTGAACAGGAATTACAGACGCGTAACGCTCACGGGCGGCGAGCCGCTGCTTCTGCCCGAATCCATTCATCTTGTGAACCGTTTGTGCGATGCGGGCTATGAAGTGAATATCGAAACGAACGGCTCGTGTGATATAGTCGCATTCCGTGATTTTATAAGAGAGAAGCAGAATTTGTTTTTTACAATAGATTTCAAGCTTCCGTCAAGCGGTGAAATGTATAAGATGCTTTTATCGAATTTTGATAATCTGGAGAGCCGCGATGTTCTGAAATTTGTTATAGGCACAGATGAGGATGCGGAGCTTGCGGCGTCATTCGCGCACGACCTCACGGAGAAGTACGGCAGGAAAGCACCGTACATTTATTGCGGAACGGTTTTCGACCAGTATCCGCTAAGCAAGGTGATAGAGCTGTTCATGAAAGATCCCGTGCTTGCGGACGTAAAGTTCCAGCTGCAAATGCACAAGTTTATCTGGGATCCAAATGCACGTGGAGTCTGAATATTAATTTTGCCACTTGAATAATAAAATACCAAGTATCATAAGCGCTGCGCCGGCATATTTTGTCCAGGTCAGCGCTATTTTTTCGCTTCCCATAAGCCCGAACGCGTCGATTAATGCCGCGGTGATAAGCTGCGCTATAAGAATGGTTGAGATTGCAATTGTCGGGTTGAGCTTTCCGATTGCCTGCATAACCGTGACGGTTATGATAAGTCCGAGCACACCGCCGAAAAGATAAAGCTTGTTCACACCGCTAATTTCGGTAAGATTGCCCTTGCCGAAGATCCACATGACGATAAGCGATAGTATAAACGCAGTACCCTGCACGTACATGTTTGATTCAAACAATCCTATTTTTTCTCCGAGCCGCGTGTTCATAACGCCCTGTATGCTCATTGCCGCGCCTGATATAGTCGCAAAAATAAATCCCATAAAATAACCCCCGTTAAAAGTTTTTATGCTATTATTTACGGATGACAATGAATTTATGTATAATATAAGTAACTTTGCGGTAACTAAATATACGCTTGACTATTGCGCCGTAATTTGTTAAAATGTACTCACAACATAAAAACAAAAGCATAGTATATACTAAAAACGGCATAGACCGTCACCTGCCGTAAGGCAAGCGAGCGTATACTGAACAGGCAGCGTGAAAACGTGTAGCCGGGTTGTTTTCATTAACGACAGCAAAATCTTCTTTGACTTTGCGGGACAGTTCGCACATCGATTTTATCCCAAGGAGCAAGGAGGATTTTTTATATGGATACAAAAACAGCAAACAGGGTTTCGACAGTCACTATTATTATGAATCTCGCGCTGTCGGTGCTGAAATTCGTCGTAGGCTTTGCGGCGCATTCGCAGGCGCTCATATCAGACGCGGTTCATTCGGCATCTGACGTTGTTTCAACAATCGCGGTGATTTTCGGAATAAATCTTGCGTCAAAGAAATCAGATGACGAACACCAGTATGGTCATGAGAGAATAGAGAGCGTTTTTTCTATAATTCTTGCCATGATGCTTTTTGCTACGGGCGTAGGAATAGGAATATCGGCAGCCCGCACCATTATAAACGGCGGCGAGATAGCGGTTCCGGGCAGGCTTGCGCTCGGTGCGGCGTTCGTATCAATCGTGGTAAAGGAATGGATGTATCATTATACAAAACGCGCGGCAAAGAAGATAAAGTCGTCTGCTATGCTGGCTGACGCATGGCATCACCGCTCAGACGCATTATCCTCGGTTGGTTCATTAATCGGTATCGGCGGAGCACTGCTCGGATATCCCATATTTGAACCGGCGGCGAGTATTGTGATATGTGTGTTTATCGTAAAGGCGGCATATGATATATTTATGCAGGCGGTAAACTGCCTGGTTGACCGCGCGTGCGATACCGGTGAGGTTGAGGCGCTAAGGAATGTAATTCTTGACGTTAAGGGAGTCAGATCAATTGATGTTCTGCGCACGCGGAAATTTGGTTCAAAAATATATGTGGATGTAGAAATATCGGAGGATGGGAACCTGTCGCTGTATAAAGCGCACAAAATTGCGGAACAGGTTCATGACAGGGTTGAAGCGGCGTTTCCCGATGTAAAGCACTGCATGATACACGTTAATCCGGTTAATAACGAAATCTCGTAAAGTTCAGTTTTTACGAGATTTTGTTATTTATATTTAATTTAGACACATTTATTTGTATCTATTCCGGGGGCAGACCGTATTTTCTTAGAATTTTTATTTAAGGCAGTACTTCCCAGTACAGAATGATACAGATCTCCTATATCACTATCTGTCTTAATATTTTCAATGTCCTTTTTAAATACTTTAAAAAGTCTTTTATGTATAAACAAACAGTTTCCCATACCCATATAGATTGCATGCCAATCCTTGTGTTCATCTGGTGATTCAAAGCAAGGAGCAGCAGAAAAAACTTCCTCAAACATGTCTAATGTTACATCTCCATAAAGATAATTCATGTCATATATGGTTCCATCGATAGTAGAAAACTCTATTTGTCCACCTTGTCCCATGCCTCCACCGGCAGTGTAGACAAAAACAACTACATTGTCATAGTCAATTTTCTTAAAATTACGCCTTGTTACACGGATACTTTTTTTCATGGCGGCTCCTTCCTCCTCTGCAAATTTTATAAGCTTTTCAGGTATGAATTAACTTCTTTCCAGTCCTTTATCTGCAAATCAAGTCCCGCTGCAGCACTTACATTTGTTTTTTTGTTTCCATATCGGCAGCGATTAAGGATTCCAAGGCTTCCGCAATGAGCCATTCCAAAAAACCTTATACCGTCAATATCTTCTGTGTTATCTTTATTATCAAGTGCATAATTAAAACCTTTTGGAAAAGTTATTTTTTTGTCATATGCTTTAAGTGCATATACATATGTATCCTTTCCAAGACATATAACTACTTTAGGTCTGAGAATACTCACAAGTTCCTTAAAATGGTCCTTGTCTTTATTCAGATATTTATTGTATGAACCACCACTTTCATTACCTGTACGGTATCCCAGAGCTAAATTTGTAAAGAAAAGTCGGTCAGATTTCTTCCAAATATCTATGTCCAAACTCTCTTTGAAAAGTCTCGACAGATTTCTGTCTGTATCCGAAGGAGCGTTACTCTCATTCATTTCGCCACATTTTACCATCCGGATAACGTCCTTGCCTTTGTCAGTAAAAGGATTTCCCCAATCCTGTCCAACAAGAAGGATATCTGGATTGAGGCTTCCCTGCCAATATGACCAAAGGTTTATCTCATCCTTACATTCATCACACCATACTAATTTGGGGGGATAAGATTTCTTTACCTTCTCTATAAGCGCCTTATAGCTTTCTTCCTTGCTTAAATTGTTTGTTTCAATTGACGCATTATTAATCATGCATGTATACTCCTTATATTTAATATTTTTATTATAGAATTTTAAATACCAATTTACGCCGCTCTTTCCTTGAGCACGTGGGGTCGGTTCTCTTGTCTTGATGAATGATTATCTGCTTTTCGAATAAGTACCTCCAAATAAATGTTTTGTTTCCCAAAGATCGACAACAACTGTTAATTCGGTTTCTTATAATGTTGATATTATACAACAATAATTTTCTTGTGTCAATTTCATAAATGGTACAGTATTTTTAGGATTTAATATTATAAAAGAGCATTACCCAATCTGAGTAAGGTAGCTTACGTCATTGCTGAGAATATAGCCAACTTAGTTTCCATGAGAAAGACTATAAAAAGCCGCCCGATTTCTCAGACGGCTTAATAAAATCTGCTGTTTGGCATGCGTACAAGTCTCCTGCGTCTCTCGGATCTCTCCTGTCGGTACCATCGGCGTGTGGATTGTACGAATTCCTCCACATCAAACAGCTATCTTTATTGTATTTATATTATATCATATGTATTCTGATTTGTAAAGGAATCTTTATGGCCGCTCTCTGTTTTACACCAATTTTTTATCCTTCCACTTTCCCGAATAATATCTTGCCACGGGAACTGCCGCGCCTGCTGCCCACGCGAGGGGAGTAGCGATCCATATGCCTGTGGAGCCAAACGGGCGCACGAGTATATATGCGAATAAAATTCTTGCCGCAAGCTCCGTTATTCCAGATATCGCCGAGGTATTCACATCGCCCGCGCCGCGTAGTACGTTAAGATAGCTGCGCATAACCGCTGCTACGAAATAGGCTATACAGACTATTGTAAGATATCTGCTGCCTATATTTATAGCCTCCGCGGCTGTGTTTTTATCAAGAAACATTCCGAGAAGCTGCGCGCGGAATATAACAATCACTGTAGCGAGCACAATGCATATACCCATAAGCGCCGCAAGCGTGCGGTAAAGTCCCGATTTAATTCTTTCAATATTTCCCGCGCCCATGTTCTGACCGGAGAACACGGAAAGCGACATACCTATTGAGATGACCGGCATTATCGCGATAGAGTCGATTTTTGTCGAGGCGGTATATGCAGCCATTGTCATCTCACCGAATGAATTGACAAGCCGCTGCACGCTCATTGTGCCGAGCGCGATAAGACAGCTCTCAAGCGCGGCGGGAAGTCCGGTGCGGAATATTTTTATTATGGTTTTCTTATCTGTATGCCGTGTGATGCCCTCAAGATTGAGCTCCCGGCGATGCCTTACGATATGCGTGATACAGAATACCGCGCTTACCATCTGCGCTATTACCGTTGCCGCCGCGGCGCCCGTAACGCCTGTTCTGAAAACGACTACGAAGAGCAAATCTAACCCCACGTTCAGGATCGCCGCGATAATCAGCGCATAAAGCGGAGTCCGGCTGTCACCGAGACTTCTGAGTATCGCGCCCGACGCGTTATATGCGGCTGTGGTCGTCACAAACGAGAGGATAACCGTCACGTACCGTACAGATTCATCAATTACGCTGTCGGGCGTGTTTAAAAGCCGGAGCAGCGGACGCGCAAATATTATTCCCGCCGTTGAGGTCAGAACAGAAATACCGACCACTATATAAATAAGTGAGGTCACGGTTCTGCGCATCTCGGCAAAGCTGCGTTTCCCGAAGCATTGCGAGATTATGATTCCCGCGCCGTTTGTAAGCCCCATCATAAAGCAGATCGCCAGCATCATAAGCGTAGAGGTCGCGCCAACCGCCGCGAGCGACTGCGCGCCGACAAATTTTCCTACCACAGCAGCGTCCACGAAATTATAAACCTGCTGGAATATATTACCTATAAGCATAGGTACCGAAAAGGACAGTATCATTTTGAGCGGACTGCCCTTTGTCATATCATATATCATTTTTACACTACCTTTTACTGAATTCTCATGCGAAAAGTCCCCGGCCCTGTCGGGGACTTTTGCGAGAGGAGGAATTATTTTCCGAACGCCCTTGTAAACGGCGTCATATTGTCATCCCATGCGAATACCTTATATTCCGCGCTGCCGGCGGGGATCCCGATAAGGGTGTTCCCGTCCGTAAAGTATGCATCTGTAATTTTCGCGCCTGTGAGGATATCTCCGTCATACTCCGCCTTTATGAATCTGACAAAATCCATATTCTGCACGAAATATACAGGAGCGTCACCGTCAAGCAAAGTTATAGCCGAAACGCTGTCGCAAAGCTTAACGCTTACCGACGCATTGCCGGTGCTTATGCTTGCCTTTTTGACAACCGTCGTGCCGTCAAGCGAAGCTGTGAACGTGTTAACGCCCGCGTAGCAGTCAACCAGAGCGCGTCCGTTTGCGGCAGTAACCGCCGTTCCGGCTGTTGTTTCGATAAGCGCGCCGCTGACGGGATTTCCGCTTTCGTCATAGACATATACGTTTGCTCTTGTAATTATTCCGTCCTTTGATGACATTAAGCGCATATCGTCAAATGCTACGGAGGTTTCCGCGTTAGCCTCGTTTACTATGTCAATTCTTGAAATATTTTTCGCGGAGGTGCTGAGAACCTTTGAAGCAGTCTCACCTGTTGAAATGTTTGTAATTGTCTCTGTATATACTCCGTCAGTGTACATAATACTGTACAGATATTGTGTGCCGGCTGTAATTCCCGACTCTGTCGGCGAAAGTACCGTTATGGTATTATTTCCGTCGCTTATTTTTACTGTCGCCTCGTTGCCCTTTGCAAAATTCAGCTTTGTTTCAAACATGAAATCGCCGTCGGAAGTTGTCGGATAGCTGTCGAAGGTGATGAACGCGTTTCTGCCGGAGTTGTTAAATCTTCCTGTCTGGGCTGTTAAAACACCGTTCGCAATAACAAAGCCGGTGCGTCCGTCTCCGCCGCTGCCTCTTGCTCCGACGTTAAGCGTTATGCCGGTACCCTCGAGATTGTACGTCTGAGCTTCCTTGCCCTGAACAAGTCTGATCGTGTCACCGCCAAACGATGCAAAAACATGCTCCGTAAGCGATGATTTAACAAGCTGTATTGTCTTTTTCGTGCTGATGCCGCCAACCTCAGCTGTTACGGTTATATCACCGGATCCGTCCGGAACAAGCGTAATGCTGTTATAGTATTCATTCGCATCCGATGCGCCTGTATATGTAAACGTAACCGGAGTGTCATAAAGCTCAACGCCGCTGCCGTCATAAACAGAAGCTGTCACATTAATGCTGCCGCCCGGGATTAACGGATTCGGCATATAAGTATCGTCGCCGTTAAGAACAATCGAAGCGGGAACACTGTCCGAGCTGTCAATAACGGTTACCGCGCATACTGCCGATACACCGTCGCGGCTCGCCGTGATCTGCGCAGTTCCGGGTGTGACGCCGTGTATCATACCGTTTGCGTCAATCGTAACAACTGACTCGTTCGTGCTTTCAAGAGTTATTCCGTAATCAGCAGAATCCGGCGATACGGAATATTCTGCAAGAGCATACCCGCCGACCGCCAATGTAATATCGGATTTTTCAAAGCTTATTTTCTCCGCTTTTACCGGAACAGCTTCAAGCTGAATGGGAACGCTCATGGTCTCGCCCGATAACGCCACTTCAAACTCCGCCGGATAGTAGCCGTCAGCTGAAACGGTCACAGAATATGTTCCGCTTTCCGCCTTTATTTCAGCAGTTCCGTCCGCGTCTGTGATCTGTGTTATATCTGCCATTGTAACTGCCGCGCCTTCAACCGGACAGTCATAGTTGTCGGTAACGATAAATTCCGCCACTGTCCGCTCCGGTGTGTACACCTGAATATTATCCATATACGCGAGCGCGCAGGCGCCGTCGCCGTGGTTGCCCCAGCCACCCCAGAGCGTACTCGGATTTACGCCGTTTGCGTTTCTTGTGAAATCGATTTTGTTTATTCCGTATGTGTTTGTGCCTGTGCCGATCTCTGTCTCGCTGATGACCTCAAGCCCACGAGAAATTGTGCGCGTAATGCGATTATCCGCGTCATAATGATATGTATATGTATACCATGTGTCGGTTTCCATATTTTCAGTAAGCTGAACGGAATCAACAGTGCTTGTTCCGTCCGATAAAGTGAGAACAAGCGTGCCGCAGTTTGTCGGATATAATATATCAAACGCGAAAGTATATTCGCTCGCGGTGCTCAAATCTATTTTCTCATCTATTTCAAGCCATGAGTTACGGCCGCCTGTCGAAAACTCTCCCGCGATAGGCACAAGATACTGGTTGTTGTTATCATCACGGCCTGCTTTTATTCCGGTTGTCGCGTCAGGATACGCGTCCGCGCGCGGGTTATTACCGTAGGTTATTCTGTTTATACTTGTTGATTTGGGCGTCCAGTCCTGTGTTACAATAAAGTTTCCGACAAAGTTTTTACCGTTTGCGTCAAGCGTACCGATATAGTTCTCGAAATCCTCTTTGTCGTAATCCTCATATGCGACATAGCTGATATTGGCAGTCATCGACACAAACGGAATTCCGTGAGTCTCGCAGTATTCCTGCGTGGTTGAACCTTCATAACCGTGAACGATTGTCGTGCTGTCAAAAACATCGCCTTCAAAGGTGAGGTCGCTGTCATAAATATACAGATGCGTCACGCCCGAACCCTTCATTGATCCGTCCGCGAAGCCTGTAACAGTCACGCCGTCTACGCTTTCCGGCAAAATGATCGTTCCGCCGTCGCCGTCATAGCCTGTTATGATTCCGTTTCCGTCCGTTATAAAGCCGCTTATGACCGTAACCTCAAATGTCGCCGACGCGCCGCCGTAGGAAACGGTTATGGTTTGCGTTCCCGCGGCATTCGGATTGTAGCCGTCAAGGATATAGTCGGTGATCACAGCCTCTTTTCCGCTTTCGTAAACAACTGATACCGTAAGACCCTTTATTTCAAAGGTATCGCCAACATTGTATTTAGTCTTATCAGGCTTAGAGGTTATTGTAAGCTTCGTAACAGGACCGTTAAAAATAGTGTCGTCCGTATAGAAGCCTATATGCGGAGGCTGGTTGTACGCAGTCTGCTCCGCCGCAACACCGCTTCTGTACACGCTGTCGTGCATGAGCGTCATTATTTTATATTCTGTAGGAATATTCGTCGTGAATACTCTCAATGAATTTCCGTTTCTTGTCGGATATACGACTTCTTCGCGCCAGTCGCCGAACAGATCCGCCTGAACCGCCGGGTTATTCTTTGTTCCGTTTACCGCCACGCAGCCGGTTGCCGAAAATATTCTTGACATACCGCTGCCGGTCCAGTTCGTTATGCTCGTTCCGTCAAGCAGCTCGTCGTACAGATCACCGTCCCAGAAAATACGGAAATTCTGGCTCATTCCGTAGCTGCCCATATCGAAATTCGATCCGCCGTTTGAGCGGTATGTTCCGGTAAGGCTTGTGATCTGATAATATCCGCCCGCGCCGATATTTGCCATAATGCCGCGCCCGGTGTCACGGTTAGCGCTCCAGTGTCCCAGCTCCGTTCCGTCCGCCGCGTCGTAAACCGTCATGCCGTAGTTCGTGGGACTTCCGTTATTGCCGTTTGTGCTGCCTGAGATCGAATAACCGCCGCTCTCGTGCACGCTGAAATACTCATATCCCGGATGCGTCGGGTCATAATCGCCTATATGCAGCGCGTCACCGTGTCCGCGTCCGCTGCTCCAGAGAACGGATAAATCATCATCAAGCGCGAGCGCGCCGCAGATAACCTCGTCCTTACCGTCGCCGTCAACATCAGCTACCGTGAGGTTATGGTTTCCCTGTCCGGAATACTGCGCGTTAGTCTCGGCGTTAAAGGTGCTGCCGAGCACGAGTCTGCCGTCCTCAAGCGTGAATGCCGCCACTGTGGTTTTCGCATAATATCCGCGCCATGTGATCATGGACGGATGAACGCCGTCAAGAAACGCGACGCCGCCTAAAAATCTGTCAACTCGGTTTGTGTTCTCAGGTCTTCCGCCGCTGTCAAGACCCCAGTTTCCGCCGCTATGCGTTCTCGGGAACGGATAAGCAACCGTGTCAATTACAGTTCCGTCGCCGTCAAATACGGAGTAATACTCCGGTCCGTCCGTGATAAAACCGCCGCCTCCTACATAGCTTTTTGAATTATCGCCGCTCTGAACCTCAGAATCAAGGCTCACGGTGTTTACATACGTTCCCGCGCCGTCCTTGGATCCGGGAGCCGTTTTCATAGCGATCTCCGCTCCGCCGTCGCCGTCAAAATCATATACGAGAAACTGCGTGTAATGCGCGCCGGCGCGGATATTCGGACCTAAATCTATGCGCCAGAGCTGTGTTCCGTTTAGCTTGTACGCGTCAATCAAAACATTTCCGGTGTAGCCGCTCTGTGAATTGTCCTTTCCGTTGCAGTCCCATTTTAAGATTATCTCGTATTCACCGTCACCGTCAAGGTCACCCACCGAAGCGTCATTTGGCGAATAGCTGTATGTGTTTCCGTCTGCGAGCTTCACGCTGGACGGTTTTTTGATCGGAATATCGAAATAATTCGAGCCGCTTGAAAACGCCGATACCGTTTCGCTTTTATCACCCTTCGAGGAAATGACATAATACTCCGAATCCTTCGTGCCGTCAGCATCAAGATAGTTTGTAGTGTCCTCCTCGGTGCCGATCAGTTTTCCGTCACGGTATATCTCAAATGTAATATTTTCAGTGCCTGTACCAAAATGCGTATCCTCATCGCTTAAAAGTCTCCACGACAAATAAATGCCGTCCCCCGTCTGCATTGCGACAAGTCCTCTGTTCAGATTCTCCATCTGCCGCGATAACGTTCCGAACGGATATACCGTCTCAACGCTCACCGGCGCCGCCGCAGCGAATGTACCCGACATAACCGCTGCCGCAGCGAAAACAGAAATGATTTTTTTTGTTTTCATAACAATCCTCCCGTATAAAAAGTCACTTATATTAATTTTATCATCATTATTTATCCTGATAAAGGCAATATTTATCTTAGCATTATCAATATTTATCTTTTTGTCTGATTTTTAAATTTACATATCGCTTTTTATATGATAAACTTATTAAAAAGGGAGGATTGACTATGCTGATTTACGAAAAGGAATGGTTTGACAGCAAGGGGCTTTATAAGACATATACCATGGACACGCTCAACTATACCTTTCATTTCCATAATACCTTTGAGATCAATTATATTTTCGAGGGTGAAATAGATGTTACGATCGACGATTTGCGCTATACGCTGCGAAAGGGTGACGCGGTCATGATATTTCCGCGGCAAATTCACAGCTATAAGTCTGAGAAGCCGTCAAAAATGTTTTCGGTAATGTTTTCAACGGATATGATAGGCTCGTTCGCAAAGAAATATGACGGTATGCTGCCGGATTCTAATCTGATCAGCGGTTTATCGATATTTGCAGACAGAGTGATGACAAAGAATCATTACATACAAAAAGGAATACTCTACGAGATCTGCGGTATGCTTGAAAACTCAACGAAATTCCACAAAGATGAGCAGAAAAGTGATTTTAAGCTTCTGCATCAGGTTTTGACTTTTATTGAGGAAAACTACAAAAACGACTGCTCATTAAGAACAGTCGCCGGAATTCTGAATTACAGCTACACATATCTTTCAAAGCGGTTTTCGCAGTACATGGGCATGAGCTACACCGAGTATCTGAACCG
>JAFLUC010000069.1 GCA_022509005.1 Oscillospiraceae bacterium
GTTTCCGCTACATACAGAACAGAGTCAGAATTTGTTGAAACAACTATTATAGCAAGTGACGCGGCCCTTACGCGTGAGGCTATGGGCGCGATCCTGTATGACGCATATCTCGCGGCATACGGCAAGAAGGCTGACGGAAGCTGGAATAAGGTTGCGTATATGAACCAGAACGGTTCTGTTCCGTCACCTGACGATCCGAATTATGACCCGAATATCAAATATGAGGGTTCACCGTATATTCCGCTTGTAGGTTGGTCGGCGCTTTCGGATATTTCAGACGTTAACAATGCGCTCTACGGCAAGGTTAAGGAAGCGTATAACCTTGGTCTTATGAGATCGGAGAAGGACAATGTAAGAGGTCAGATAAAGGTCGGCAGCGAGTTAGAGCCTAAGACGGTTGTAACAAGAGCAAAGGCCGCAAAGACATTGGCGTTCTGCTACGTTCTGACTCAGGAACCGAACGAGGAGAGCCAGATCATACCGGGCAATCACAACTATGCAGCTGAAAAGATCGCTCCGATAGCTGCTCCGAACCCAGACGCACCGGGCACAGTATTCACAGAATAAGAAAGAGAGATAATTTAATGAAAAGAAAAGTTTTAAGCTTAGTTACAGCGGCGGCGATTACAGCGTCGTACGCTGTAACTCTCCCTTTCTCCACGGCTACAGCAGCGTCCCTCCTCCCCGCCTTTCCGGGCGCGGAGGGCGCGGGCATGTACGCAACCGGAGGACGCGGAGGCAATATAGTACACGTTACAAATCTTAACGATAGCGGCACCGGCTCGTTCCGTGACGCTGTAGGCGGCTCAAACAGAATAGTCGTGTTTGACGTCGGCGGAACTATCAACTTAAAATCCGACGTTGTTGTAAAGGGCAATGTCACAATCTTAGGTCAGACCGCTCCGGGCGGCGCAGGCATAACGCTTAAAAACGGCAAGATCGGTATGGGCGGCGATAACATAATTGTGCGCTTCATAAGCTCGCGTCCCGGCGAAAAGGGCTCGGGAGATTATGACGCATGGGGCGGCTCGGCAGGCTCGAATTCGATTATCGACCATTGCTCCATCGGCTGGGCAAACGACGAGCAGTTCGGTCTGTATTCAAAGAACATGAATCAGACAGTTCAGTACTGTCTTATAGGCCCGTCAGACTGCGTTTCCTATCACTCTAAGGGCGCGCACGGCTTCGGCGCGATGTTTGGTAAGGGTCAGAATACATGGCATCATAATATGCTCGCGCACAGCCTTTCACGTAACTTCCGCGGTAAGGTTGAAAAGACAAACTCGATGGATTTCGTAAACAACGTAATCTACAACTGGGGATACCAGACAGCCTACGGAACACTGGGACATATTAACTATGTTAACAACTATCTTAAGGCCGGTCCATCAACGGCAGGCGGACATCGTTTCCTGAACAACTCAAGCGGCTCCAATAAAGAGCTTTATTCATTCTATATACAGGGAAACACAATCCGCAACAAAGACGGCAGCGTTTACAGCAACTCAATCGAACAGGATAACTGGGCGGGAGTATCGGGCTTCGATGCAGCTACATACCGTGCATCCTCACCGTTCAAGGTTTCGGATATTAACGGAAACGACGCTTCATATGTAAGCAAAGCCGAATCGGCAGAGGACGCATTTATGCACGTTATAAATTATGCGGGTGCCGGAATAAGCGCCGAGAAGCGTCCAAGAATCGACCAGCAGGTTATGAATGAAGCCCTCACAGGCACAGGCTCACTTACCGGCGGACGTGATTTCTCAACCGTAACCGACTCAGATGTCAAATCTGCGATTTCAAAATACGGCATACAGCAGGTTAACTATGATGAGTATTACCCCGCTGCTATAACCAAAAAGGAAATTACCGACAGCGACGGCGACGGTATGCCCGATGAATGGGAGACAGCTCGAGGACTCAATCCAAAAGATGCGTCTGACGCAAAGGGCGATTATCTTGGTCAGGGATATATGAACATAGAATACTATGCTAACGATTTGACCATAAACGCGTTCCCGGCTGGCGTTGTTACAGAATCTGCGACAACCGTTGATTTAGGACCGGAATATGAGGCATTAAAGGCGGAAATAAATGCTTTGGATATAAATCCAAAAAGTATAAAAACAGCATCGGATTTAACACTTCCACAGACAGGAAGCAAAAATAATCTTCCGATAAGCTGGTCATCATCGTCATCGGCGATAAAGATAAGCAATAACAAGATATCATCAGTAACCAGATCAACTGAGGATCAGATTGTCACACTTACTGCTACTATATCAAACGGCGATTATACGATGAACAAGAGCTTTGCAATAACGGTAATATCCAGCTCTTCCTTCTGGAAGGCAAAGGAAAGCGACGGCGGCAAAAAAGCCGGAACAGAGCTTTTTGATGGCCTTACAACACTGTTCGATGCAACATATAAAGCAAGCGCGGAAACCATAAACAATGAGAGTTTTGCCGGATATATTAGCTCAGGTGATAACGGTACATTTGCAGACGGCAAAGTAACAGGCACGGCGTTCAAATATGTTGCGCCGGAAAGCGGATATCTCACCGCATATGTAAGAGCGCTTGGAAGCGCTACATCAGCAAAGACACTCTATATTGTTGAAGAAGGCGCCGCAAGTCAGAACGACTGTGTTGCAAGCATAGCCGGAAACGGCAACAACACTTCGCTTACGGCACATGTTGAAGCCGGAAAAACCTACTATATTTATGTAGCGGGATCAAAGGGGCAGTTTGCGGGAATAGAGGTCTCCCCTACTGCAAAGCCCGTATGGTGGAAGGCAAGCAAGAGCGTTACAGCCGGTGAGGAGCTGATGAAAAACCTCACCCCGATGGAGGATATGACATACAAAGAGTCATCAAAGGAAATCGACAGCGAACCGTTTACCGGCGCTGTTACAGGCACCACTAATCCGGGAGGAAACGGAGCAACAGGCGCGTCACTCAGATACATACCCGAAACAGACGGTGTATTCACATTCTATTGCAAGGTCGGAAGCGGCAAAGTCATGAAAATCAACGATGCTGACGGAAACGTGCTTGCGGAATACAAAAACGAAGATGAAGCAAGCGAGTTTATGTCACTCAGCGCAAATCTGAAAAAAGGCGTGACTTATTACGCGTATGTGGCAGGCTCCAAAGCGGATATTTACGGCGCTTCGTTTACAGAGGTATACTCGGGTGATACAGACAACCCGACGCAGCCGCCAACGGCACCGCCTACTGCTACTGCAACCCCCGGTCCGACTGCAACTCCAACGCCTACTGTGAAACCGACTGCACAGCCTGACTGGTGGAAGGCGAGCAAGAACGTTACTACCGGCGAAGAATTGATGAAGAATCTGTCTCCGATGGAAGATATGACATACAAGGAGTCAGCAAAGGAAATTAACGGCGAGTCATTTACCGGTGCTGTTACCGGCACTACTAATCCGGGAGAAAACGGAGCTACTGGCGCGTCCTTGAAGTACATACCCGAAACATACGGTATATTCACATTCTATTGTAAGGTTGGAAACGGCAAAACGATAAAAATCAATGACGCTGACGGAAACGTTGCTGCGGAGTATACAAATGAAACCGGAGCAAGCGAATTCAAGTCACTCAGTGCAAACCTGAAAAAAGGTGTGACATACTATGCATATGTGGACGGCTCCAGAGCGGAGATTTTCGGTGCTTCGTTTACAGCGATAGATACACCGGAACCGACAGCAACTCCGACTGCGCCGCCAACGGAAACAGAGAAGCCTGACGATAAGCCTATCATAATAACCGGCAGTCTCAGTGACGAAAAGGTTACTGTAGAGGCTAAGCAGAAGGATGATGGAGATACAGTATATGTTGCTCAGTATGACACTAACGGTGTGCTGATCGGCGTAACTGTAGAGAATCCGGGCAAATTTGATGTGAAAATCAAGGATGGCGCAAAATCCCTCCGTGTATATGTCTGGAACAAACAAACACCGCAGTATAACGCTGAAGGAATAGATGATTAAATCAAAAAAACAAGAACTCACGAATTCGTGAGTTCTTGTTTTTTTAAGCAAACTGCTTTAATGCGTCCTTTAACCACCACTCGCCAATATCGAGCGCCTTATAAAGATTATCTCTTGTTGCCTTTCTGAAAATCTGACCCTTGCCAAGCTCGCCTGTGTTATCCATAACCTGAACAAGTATCTTCTGCGAAACCTCGAGGTCGTTTACTTTCTTTGATTCAAGAATATCAAGAACAAGTATCAATTTGTCTGCTAAATTTCCGTAGTATATTCTGTTGCCGCATCTCATAATCGGCTTTCCGTTATATGTCAAAACTTTTTTCTTCTTTGCCGCTGCCATATTCCTAAACCCCTTTCTATAATAATATTTTATCCGAATACACCTATTATAGCATACTTTTCCCCGTATTGCAAGGATTTTCTTTAAATTTCATATCAAACGCTTAAGAATTTCCAAAACGTATTTCCATGTACGCTCGACGGAAGCAATATTCATATGCTCGTTAGGTGTATGGATATCCTTCATATCCGGACCTATGGATACGCAATCCAATCCCGGCAGCTTGCCCGCAAACAGACCGCATTCCACTCCGGCGTGAATAGCCTCCACAGTCGGTTTCTTGCCATACTGTTCCTCAAACACCTCAATCATCAGATCGCGAAGCTTTGAATCCGGTTTATATTCCCATGCCGGATAGTCGCCTGTCAATTCAACTGTTCCGCCAAGAAATTCAATCAGGTTTGTCAGACGGCTTACAAGCTCGTACTTTTCCGTGCCGACACTGCTGCGCACCGCAAAGCGCATAACCATTTCATCGTCTGTAGTGTCCAAGATTCCCATATTCAGCGAGGTCTGTACCAATCCCTGAATATCAAGACTCATACGCACAATTCCGCCCGGCATATTTACCAGCGCGCAGATCATGCGTTTTTTGGAGTCGCTGTCAACCGCGCCAAAGCTTCCTTCCCCGCCGACAGATACAGTCAGCGAAAGCCCCGGATCTGAGCCGCGGTATTCGGTCTTGAAAATTTCATTATATTCAGCCGCAAACGTTTTCACAGCCTCCACATCATCGGCAGAAACTACCAGACTTGCCGCCGATTCGCGCGGGATTGCGTTTTCCTTAAGACCGCCTGCGGCAGAAATCAGCTCATAAGAAACTGATTTACCCAGTTCGTTAAGCACTCTGCCAAGCAGTTGATTTGCGTTCGCTCTGCCCTTATTGATCTCAACTCCGGAATGACCGCCGGTAAGACCGCTTAACTTAAGAGTTATCTCCCTACCCTTTATCTCCGTACGGTTTACGGGCATCCGGCAGTCTGCCGAAACGCCGCCCGCGCAGCTGACAAGCAGAACTCCCTCGTCCTCGGAATCAAGATTAAGCATCACACGCGACTTTAACGGCGAGCAGTCAATGTCGGCTGCACCCAACATGCCGATTTCTTCGTCAACCGTCAGCACTGCCTCAAGCGGCGGATGAGGAATATCATCCGCTCCAAGTATCGCCAGAGCAATCGCCACGGCAATACCATCGTCACCGCCAAGCGTCGTGCCAACCGCCGAAATGACTCCGTTTTCAACACGCAGCGAAAGACCATCCTTTTCAAAATCAATCATACAGTCCGGCGTTTTTTCGCATACCATGTCCAGATGCCCTTGAAGCATAACCGGCTCAGAATGCTCATATCCCGCTGTACCGTCCTTAAAAATAATCACATTATTGCTGCTGTCCTGAATGTATATGAGTCCATGCTCCTTTGCGAATTTTACGCAATAGTCACTTATCTGCTTTGTGTTTCCCGAACCGTGGGGAATCCTACATATTTCTTCAAAATATCTGAACACCTCAGCCGGCTCAATTCCAGATAATACTGCCATATTAGTCACCTTTCTACGCTGCGCAAAACTTTGTTTTGCTGATTTTTTCTTTTCATTATATCTCATCCTATTTTAAAATTATATTCATATTATACATTAAATAAACTCATTTGTCTATTTTTATATTGAAAAAAATTACAAATAGTGATATAATATTTTTATTATAATAGAAATGAGGTATTAACTATGTATGTAGCAGATAAAGAACGATACAGCAAAATGAAATACAACCGCAGCGGCAAAAGCGGATTGAAGCTCAGCGCATTCTCACTTGGAATGTGGCACAATTTCGGCAGTGCGGACAACTTCGATAATATGACCGATATGGTAACCACCGCATTCGATCTCGGCATTACGCATTTTGATCTTGCGAACAACTACGGACCGTATCCAGGAAGCGCGGAGGAAAATTTCGGCAAGATCCTGAAGAATACGCTTGCACCCTATCGTGATGAGCTTATCATTTCATCAAAGGCAGGCTACGGTATGTGGGAAGGTCCTTACGGCGACCATGGCTCACGTAAATATCTTGTTGCAAGCTGTGACCAGAGCTTAAAGCGTACAGGTCTTGATTATTTTGATATATTCTATCATCATCGTCCCGATCCCGAAACACCGCTTGAGGAAACAGCGGCGGCTCTTGATTATATTGTAAGAAGCGGCAGAGCGCTTTATGCGGCAGTTTCAAACTATAGCCCGGAACAGACATTAAAGCTCTCACAGATCATGAAGGATCTCGGAACACCGCTTTTAATACATCAGGTACGCTACAATATGCTTGAAAGAGGATTTGAAAAGGGATTGTTGACCGTTCTTGATCACGAGGGCATCGGTTCAATCGCATTCTGCCCGCTTGCGCAGGGACTGCTTACAGGCAAATATCTTAACGGTATTCCTGAAAATTCACGCGCTACACATTCGCAGTTCTTAAACGCTGATAGGGTTAAGAACAGCCCGCTTGAGAAGGTTTCAGCTCTTAATGAAATTGCAGAAGCGCGCGGTCAGAGTCTTGCTCAGATGGCGCTTTTGTGGAATTTACGCGGCGGCAAGCTCACATCCGTTCTCATAGGCGCATCACGTCCGCAGCAGATTATAGAAAATGTAAAAGCGCTTGACGCACCGGAGCTTTCAGACGAGGAGCTTGCAAAGATTGACGCGATTCTCGGTTAAAACCGGAGGTTTAGTATGAAAAGCTTTGATATTCGTACAAAAATCTATTTCGGAGAAGGCTCGCTTGACAGACTCATTGAGCTTCCATATAAAAAGATATTGATAATTACAGACCCGTTTATTGAAAAGAGTGGTCTTTTAGCGCTCGTTACGGACAGGCTTACACAGGCGTTTATCGATTATTCCGTATTCTCGGACGTTGTTCCCGATCCGCCGCTTGAAAAGATTGAGATTGGCGTTAAGGCACTTCTCGCATTCGATCCCGACTGTATAATTACAATCGGCGGCGGCAGCGCTATAGACTCAGCTAAATCAATACGCGAGTTCTCAACGCGCGCAACCGGTAAGGAAATCGCTCTTATCGCTATCCCAACCACCTCCGGCACAGGATCTGAGGTTACAAGTTTCTCTGTTGTGACAGATACAGAAAACGATATAAAATATCCGCTTGTAAGTGATTCTATGCTTCCGACCGAGGCTATCCTTGACGCGCAGCTCGTTAAGAGCGTTCCGGCGTCCGTTACTGCCGATACCGGCATGGACGTTCTCACACATGCGATTGAGGCATATGTGAGTATCAATAACAATGAATTTTCCGCAGCTCTTGCAGAGAAGGCGATTGAGATTGTCGGCACATTCCTTCTCCGTTCATATCTTGATAACAATGACAGACATGCGCGGCAGAAAATGCATGTTGCATCATGTCTTGCCGGACTTGCGTTCAACAGCGCGTCACTCGGGCTTAACCACGGTATTGCGCACGCGCTGGGAGCGCGGTTCCATATTCCGCACGGCAGAGCAAACGCGATCGCTATGCCACATGTGATTGAGTTCAACTCAGGTATAAACAAGCATTCAAAGAGTAAGAAGGAATACCCGAAGTGCGTTGAAAAATATTGTAACGTCGCTAAACTTTTAGGCGTTAATAACTTCAACGAAATAACAACGATACGCGCGCTCGTGGGCTGGATCCAGTTCATGAACAAGGAAATGAACATCCCGCTTTCTGTTTCACAGTGCGGAATTGAAAAGAGCGAATATATGAACGCTGTTGAGGCAATGGCTGAAAATGCCATTGCGGACGCATGTACAGCCACAAATCCGCGCGTTCCGTCAAAAGCGGAGGTCATGCTGATTTTAGAGCATATGTATGATTAATAATAAATTTTAAGGGGACGGTGAAAAATGCCGTCCCCTTTAATTTTTACTGTGCTGCTATACAAAGCGATCTCATATCGTTTATATTATCCCAAAGCATTACTTTTACGCTATCTGTATCATCGGTATTAAAGATTTCCGGAGTAACTGTCTGTTCACCCGCTGCGTCGAATGTGACTGTTTTAAGTTCAACGCTTGCAAGTACGCCGCCGTTATATGCGGCAAAAATCACCGTGTATGTGCCCGCCTCGGGCGCTGTAACATTTGCTGTTCCGTCAACATACCGGATACTATACTCTGTCGGTCCCGGTGTTGGATCTTCTGTCGGTGGTGCTGTCGGCGTTGGTGTCGGGTCATCGATACCCGGTGTCGGACTGGGAGTTGGAGCTTCGCCGACTGATATTTCCACCGTTCCGAGACTGCTGTCAAAATCATAAATCACGCTGTACTCATCACCATCAGCCATTGTTGACAAACTTAAATTAGCCACAGCCGCCGCGTCCGCGTATGACGGAACGTCTGATTCAGTCATTACAAAGCTGTTTCTCTTGCTCGTGAGCGGATGAGAAATACGCGATAATTCATCACAGAACCACTGCGAAACCATCTGTGCGCCGAAGTAATTGATATGAGTATCATCGGTTGTTCCTGCCGCATAATACTGCGACTTTGTGAACTCTCCCGCCGCGCAGTTTACAAATCTCGAATCCTTAGCCTTAACATAGTTAAAGATATCCTTAGCCTTTTCAGCGCCGACTCTGTTGATATATCCGTTAGTCTTACCATACAGGTCAATTACCGGCAAGCCAAGCTCTTTACCCAATTCCTTTGTTGCATTCACATAGGCTTCAAGACTTGAATCGCTCGTTTTGCGTCTGCTTATTGATGTCGTAAGCAGCGGATGTGCGCCCTTTTCAAGAGCAATATTTATATAGTTTTCCATAAGGTTCTTCTTATACGAACCGTCTGTAAATCTGTCGCCCTTTGGATCGGTATATCTGTCCGCTTCGCCGACCTTTGAATCGTTGTGACCGAACTGGATTATGAAATAATCTCCGGTTTTTATGTTGTTCTTTATTGTTGTATAGTTTCCTTCTTTCAGGAAGCTCAGCGAGCTTCTGCCGCTCAATGCTAAATCATTTACCTTTGCGCCATCGAAATAATCGCCAAGTACAGCCGCCCATCCCGTCTGCGGAAAGCGGTTGTTATTGCCTGTTGCCGCGTATGTGCAGGCAGTTGAGTCGCCTGCTACATAGATTGTGGGGTTCTCAGCTATTTCCGCTGAATATGTGTATTCTCCCTGCGGAAGCGGCGCTGTCTTATCACTGTTCTCATATGCCGTGATAGTTATAACAGAATCCGCACCTACCGGCAGATCATCTTTGTCAAGATAAATTATCGTTTCATCACCGTTCTGACACTCCGATTTTTCGCTGTATTCCTTTACGTTAAATGATACTTCTTTGCCGTCTGCTGATGCCACAATTGTTTCATTACCTGTCAGGTTAGCAATTGAATTTGTATATACTATATGGCTTAAATAATCGCCGTCAGACGGAGTAATCACCACGTCGCCGTTCTCGTTTGAAATTGCCGCTCTTTCAAAGCTTATCGGAACAATACCCGGAACGATTACTGTAAACTCCTTTGTTACGGAAGCGTTTCCTCTTGTGATTGTCGCTGTCAATGTAACGGTGGTGTCCTCCTCAAACTTCGGATTAACCGTACCGTCCGCTGCAACAACCGACGGATCGCTTGACGACCATGTTATAGTCGTGTTTCTTCTTCCCTTTACCGGCAATTCAAGATTTTTCTTTACTGCCGATGTGTCTCCTAAGGTCAGATTTTCTTTTGCCTGGAGAACTGCGCCTTCATCGTCATCATCCGCCGGAACTGTTAGATTAAACGTCTTATACAGGAAGATATTCGGATAGTCCTGATACGAAAATACAGCTGTAACATCAACCTGTGTATTAACGGTATCAGGATTGACTTCACCGTTTACGGAAATTATATCCGTGTTTGAGGATTGCCAGCTTACATCGGCATAGCCTATTGAGGTCTGCCATCCGTCAAACAGTTCAAGGCTGTCATATACCTCTGTTTCAGACGTGTTGCTGCCCTTAATTGCATCAAATGACAGTGATTCTACCTCGCTCACTACCGCATTACTTACAAAGTCAACGTTTACGGTAACGTCATTTGCGGGCATGGTGAACGTAGTTTCCTTCATTCCCTCGCCGCGGTTTAAGGTAACATTTTCGTCATCAATTCTTACATTGCCTATAAGCGCGTTATCGTTGGGGATCGCTTTTACAAGTACGGTTTCGCCTGCCGGCATGCTAACGGCATTGATTTCCTTGAATGTAGCGCCGTATACGCGCGGCTTTGTTCCGGTGAACCAGAAATAATATGTTTCTCCGGCGGTTACGTTAAAGCCGTAAAGAGTTGCTACATCTGCGCCCGTATCATTTTTATAGTTGAGAAGATAGTTGTCAAAGTCAGACGCACTTTTGGCTTGCGCGCCCTTGCCGTTAGCAAGAGATGACGCAAATGATAAATAGCCCGATCTTTCAGTCTCAATCTTATATGCCGCGCCTGCCATGGTGATCTCATCACCGCTTTTTGTAACCGAGGCATTATTTGAACCCTGAAAGCTCTTGCTGAAAACTATACCTTCAATTGTCGCGCCGCTGCTTGCCTTATTATCCTCTGCGGGCGTGATCGTGATCCCATTAAACATCTGCACCGCTTCTCCGCCTGTAAGCGCGCCGGGCACCTGCCAGATTTCGGTTTCTGAAGCGGATACGTATAAGGCCGATATCACCGTAAAAATTATACTCACCGCTAAGCACAAGCTTAAAACCTTTCCAAATTTTCTTTTCATGTTTATCCTCCTTTTCTACGCTACGCAAAACTTCGTTTTGCTATGCTACAATTCGCAAGCGAATTGTTCACCTTTTAATTTAATTGTTTTCTAATCCGTAAAAATCGTCGAAGAAAGTCGGGTAGCTTACCTCAACGCATTTGCTGTCATTTAAGGTTGACGCGCCTTCTGCGAGCTGTGCAAGAATTGCAAGGCTCATCGCCATGCGGTGGTCTCCATAGGTCACAAAATCCGCGCCGTGTATGGGCTTGCCGCCATGGATAATCATTCCGTCATCCGTTTCTTCTATGTCAATTCCGCACTTTGTAAATTCATCTACAACAGCGCGAATACGGTTTGTTTCTTTTACCTTTAATTCCTGCGCGTCTCTTATAACGGTTGTGCCCTCCGCAAACACAGCGGCAGTCGCTATAACCGGAAGCTCGTCTATAAGCCGCGGTATTATTGCGCCGCCTATTTCGGTGCCGTGAAGCTTTGAGGAACGAATTATAATATCCGCAACCGGCTCGCCCGCCGCGGTACGCTCGTTTATAAGCTCCATATCCGCGCCCATATCATTGAGAACGTCTATTATTCCTGTTCTTGTGGGATTAACTCCCACATTCTTTATAAGTATCTCCGAATCCGGCATTATCGCGCCGAGCACAAGGAAAAATGCCGCCGATGAAATATCTCCGGGAACAAGAACATCCTGCGGAGTGAGTTTCTCTGTTTTGCAGACCTTTATTGTAAGTCCGTCAACGGTTAAATCTGCGCCCATTGCTGAAAGCATAAGCTCGGTGTGGTCACGTGATTTTTCTATTTCATGAATTATTGTATCGCCCTCGGCATAAAGACCCGCAAGAATGAGAGCGGTCTTAACCTGCGCCGATGCGACAGTCATATTGTATTCCATGCCGTGCAGCTTTTTGCCATGAATATGCAGCGGACAATATTCGTTTTCAATCTCTGCGCCCATAAGCGCGAGCGGTTTTGTTACCCGCCCCATAGGACGCTTGCAGATTGACGCGTCGCCTGTTATATCCGTATCAAACGGCTGACCGGCAAGTATTCCGCATAAAAGACGCGTGGTTGTTCCGCTGTTTCCGGTATAAAGCATTTTTTCCGGCTTTTCAAGTCCGTACAACCCCTTGCCGTGAACGGTTACGTTATCACCGTCAACTTCTATATCTATCCCCATTGCGCGGAAGCAGTCTATCGTTGAAAGGCAATCCGCGCCCTTCAGAAATCCGCTTATATGTGTAACGCCGTCCGCAAGCGCGCCGAGCATGACCGCGCGGTGCGATATTGATTTATCACCGGGTACGGTGATTTCACCGCGGACGCCGCGCATTTTTTTTATTTCCATAGGTTTGTCCTTTCATATGTTAATCATATATATAAGTATACCATAAATTTCATCAGATTACAAGAGGGACAGACATGAAAAAATCAATCATGACCGGCGCCGTTATACTTATGACGGCAAATATAATTTCAAAGATACTTGGCGCGGTTCTTAAAATTCCGCTTACATATATAATTCATGAGGAAGGTATGGCAGTATACAATACCGCCTTCTCAGTCTATGTGATGTTTCTATCCTTTGTGATCTCAGGCATGCCGTTTGCCGTTCAGAAGCTTACCGCAGAGGCGCACGCAAAGAATGATCCGGGCAGAGCAAGAGAGATTGTGCGCCTTGCAACTATCGCACTCGCCGTTGTGGGTGCATGCGGAACGGCGGTTATGTGGTTCGGCGCCGATTTTTTTGCGCTTGCGATGAAAGA
>JAFLUC010000007.1 GCA_022509005.1 Oscillospiraceae bacterium
TTTCAAAGCGGTTTTCGCAGTACATGGGCATGAGCTACACCGAGTATCTGAACCGGTTCCGCGTAAGCCGCGCGGCATATCTGCTTGACTCCGGCAATTACACGACAATAAGCGCGGTATGCTCCGAATGCGGCTTTGACAGCATATGCAGCTTTAACAGGAATTTTAAAAAGTACGCCGGCGTTACGCCGAGCGAAGCAAGCAAAGGCAAGGATGAATGATTGGTTAAAAAGAACTATAGATCAAAAAAGTGGCTTAATCAAGCCACTTTTTTATATGTATCCTATGTTGTTTCATTTAAATAAAATTCTTCTGTATACGCGACAGGCTGCATGCTACCGGTCCATACGAATACTTTTGCCAAAGAGTCATTTTCTGATTTGGTTATGTCAATACTTGTATTTCCCGTCATATTCAAAGGCACTTTGTTTATTACTGTTAAGCTACCGTTACTGTTATATATCGCGGCATAAACATAGCTGTTTTCATATGCCTGTTCCACCGATACGTCAAAGCTCCATGCAGTGTCTGTTTCGGTTTTTATCACTGTTGCCTGCGTGATCGGTATAGGCGCCGCAATACTGTTGTAATGTATATTTGCATCCGTGAGCGCACTGTTATATGTACCAATGCTGATAGCTTTCCACTGTTCCTCGGTTCCTGAATAATATACATCTGTTACGCTGCTGCATCCGGAAAACGCATATTCACCGATGTATGTCACGCTGTCAGGGATAGTAACACTTGTTAAACTGCTGCATCCGGAAAATGTATCATCAGCAATCGTTTTTGTACCTTTTCTGATTTCGCATATACCGTTGACTTCTTCCCTATTCGAGTCTACTAAGTGATTTCCAATATAGAGAATGCCATTGTCCCAGTTATCGTCATTCAAATAATATGCGGTCCATGTGAATGCTCCGATGCCAATAGATGTTACACTGTCGGCGATAGTTATACTTTCTATGCTGCTGCAATAACGAAACGCATTGGCGCTGATGCTTGTTACTCCATCTTCTATGATTAATGTTTTAATTTCCGATTCATAGCTGTACCAGGGTTGTGAAGGCGGACGAATAGAATAACTTTCCATATCCCCCTCGCCGCTGATTGTAAGCGTACCCTTATCATCGAGCGTCCATGTGAGATTATCACCATCCGCTCCGCAATAGCCGCTTTTCGCCGCGGCTGCAATAACCGGCATGAATGACAGCAGTATTGCAAATATAAGTGCTATACTTAAAAATTTCTTTTTCATTATGTATCATCCCTTCCTTATGATCGTTTTTATATATATCCGTATAAGCCCCTGACGCTTACCTCACCGGAGGTCACGGTTATTCTTCCGTTATTCGTGTCCACTATAAGTCTGCCGTTATCGTCAATATCTATAGCCTTGCCCGTGATGGTTTCCTTTCGGTATATAACCTGCACGTCCTTACCGAGCGTTACGCAAAGCCTGCGGTATTCGTCCCGGACAGCTTTAAATCCGCTTTTTATAAACGTCTCATACAGCGGCTCAAACTCGTTCATTACTCCCGCTATAAGCTCCGTGCGTGACGTCTTTTCGCCTGTTTCTATCAGGAGTGATGTGGCTTTATTCTGCAGCTCCGGCGGAAATGACGGCGTGTTGACGTTGATGCCTATGCCGCATACGATATGGTTCACCCGCTCAATTTCCGCTGACATTTCCGTTAAAATGCCGCATATCTTGCGCGAGCCGATAACGATATCGTTCGGCCACTTTATCTCAGCACCTTTGCCCGCC
The DNA here is from genome assembly GCA_022509005.1 of Oscillospiraceae bacterium. Classification (GTDB taxonomy): domain Bacteria; phylum Bacillota; class Clostridia; order UBA1381; family UBA1381; genus Ornithomonoglobus. The sequence goes on from JAFLUC010000007.1 coordinate 1,769, forward strand.
GCGCGGCATACCGCGATCCCGGCAATAAGCGTTATCTCGGAAATATCCTGCGGCGCGATATCGGGCTTTAAAAGAAGCGACATCCATATCCCCGCGCCCTCCGGCGATTCCCAGCCTCTGCCGAGCCGCCCTTTGCCGGCGGTCTGGATCCCGGCAATGTAGAGCGAGCCGTCGGGTGATGAAGAATCACGCTTTGCCGCCTCGTTGGTGGAATCGGTCTGAGGAAAATATTTAGTATTCCGCGCTGTATACTTTGTGGTAAGCAGCGAATTTAAAGTGTCAATTGAAATAATATCGGGCGCGTTTACAAGTCTGTAGCCTTTATTCGTTACGGAATCAATTTCATATCCGTCATTTTTCAGATTTCTGATATGCTTCCATACAGCCGCGCGGGAAATGCCTAAGATCCGGCTTATTTCCTCCCCCGAAATATAATCCCCGGCATTTTTTAATATATCAAGAATCGTGTTTTTCATCTGCATCCTCTTTCCCATATTCGTTTATCTGTCATAATAATATCATTATACATTGTAAAATGCAAGATTTTTATTGAAAAATATCTTGATTATCATATATAATAGCTGATTTGTTGAGGTAAAGTTCATATATCAATTTATTCGATTTTTTAATTTGTCATACTTGACAAATTAAGTGCTTTATGCTATTATAATTATGCAAGGTTGACAAATTAAGAAATCAGGTGATCATATGAAAATAACCGGAAACGAAAATGAACAAGCTATTTTGAAAGAGCTTGGCACCCGGGTTAAACAATATCGCATATCGTTGAATATTACTCAGGCTGATCTTGCAGCTAAATGCGGAATTTCTTCCAGTACCGTAGTTCGCCTGGAAAATGGTATAGATTCAAAATTTTCAAATTATATAAAAATATTAAACGGATTGAGACTGACACAGAACATAGATATGCTGATTCCTGAAATGCAGCCGGATTTCAAGGCTTTATTTGAGCAAAAGGCGCCGCGGCAGCGGGTTAAATCAAGAAGAGCTAAGCCGAAATCAAACTGGGTCTGGGGAGAAGATAAGAGGTAGATAATGGATGTAAGAACGGTTAAAGTTACAATGTGGGGCTCAACAATAGGTTATCTTCACAGGCAGGATAACGGACTGATAGGATTTCAGTACGATGAGAATTTTATTCCGAGCGGCATAGAGGTTTCACCTATCAGAATGCCCTTGTCTGAGTTGACCTACTCTTTTCCGGGGTTGCCGGAGGAAACATTCAGCGGGTTGCCCGGGATGCTTGCGGATTCTCTGCCCGATAAATTCGGTAATATTGTAATTAAGCGTTATTTAGAGAGTCAAGGCAGGACAGAGGACAGCTTAACCGCGCTTGAGAAATTATGCTATACAGGTCAAAGGGGTATGGGGGCGTTGGAATATGAGCCTTCAATAAATATTACAGATATCGATGAAGATGTTGATATTGACGCGCTTACAAAGCTTGCTTCGGATATCTTGTCTGAAAGAGAAAATCTTGATATAAAGTACGATGATAACATGATAGCACAGTTAATGCAAGGCAGCTCTTCTGTTGGCGGCGCAAGAGCAAAAACGCTTATCGCATTAAATCCCGAAACAAATGCCGTGCGTTCAGGACAGATACGCGCCGGTGAAGGTTTTGAATACTGGCTGTTAAAATTCGACGATATTGCAAACAACAAAGACAAGGATAAAGAGCCGGATAATAAAGAATATACCAGAATTGAGTATGCATATTACCTTATGGCTAAAGCCGCAGGAATTAAAATGAGTGAATGCCGGTTGTTTAAAGAAAACGGCAGAGCACATTTTATGACAAAAAGATTTGACCGTAAAGGTGATAAAGGTGAAAAGCTTCATATGCAGAGCTTATGTGCAATAGCGCACATGGATTTTAATTCTCCGAGAATGTATTCCTATGAAGACGCATTCAGCGTCATGAGACAGTTGAATTTACCCCATATTGATTTTGTGCAGCTGTACAAAAGAATGATTTTCAATGAATACGCAAAGAACTATGATGACCATACCAAAAATATAACCTTTCTGATGGATAAAAAAGGTGTATGGCGTTTATCGCCCGCATATGATGTGACATTCTCGTACAGCAGAAGCAGCACATGGGTAAATGCGCATCAAATGCTTATAAACGGTAAAGCAGATGAAATCACAAGAGATGATTTTATTAAAGCAGCAGAAAAAGCGGGAATAAAAAAAGCCGCGGCAGAAAAATATATCAAGCAGGTCAGGAATGCAGTTTCAAATTGGAGCAGCTTTGCGGAAGAAGCAGGGCTGTCTTTGAAAAATACGGAGCGAATCCAAAAATTCTTTGATTTGTGATATAATTTGTTACGACGAATAAAAAGGAAGGGATGAAACAGATGAAAAAGGGATTACACCGAATCACGGCGCTGATGCTTGCGTCAATATTAACGCTGTCGTTTGCGGGCTGTAAAAAGAAGGCTGACGAGCCGACATCCGATGACGAGACTGCTCCGGTTCATGCACAAACCGAAGCTGCGGATGACGGAGAGATCCGTCACCGGGCATATCAGCAGATCGTGCAGGGTATCGTAAGCAAATACGGCTTTACGGATAAGGAAAAGATGGAAGATACCTTTGATGCAGCCCGTGAGGATATTCTCGGTCTTATGAACGCAAAGTGCATTGACATTACCGGTGACGATAAGGACGAGTTGTTTTGCGTATACAAGGCTCCGGACGGCATACACATGGAGGTCTATGAATATGAGAACAATGCGGCAAAGCAAGCATGGGATGCACTCTCGGAGCCGGGAATATACTTTAGTATGTCAGTGAGTCGTACTGAAACTAATGAGATATATTGGAAATATTCGGCTACACGTCATTTCCTTTCAGAGGCCGTTACATATAGAGACGGAAAGTATATCAGCTCAGATGATATTGAATTCACCGAGGAAGAGAATAATTACATATCCGGCGCCGTAGCCGGATTGGTAGATGAAGGTCAGCGGCATTATGACGTTACTTTAAGACATATCGGCATTAACCCGGACGGAGATGATGAGACCCTTTTAGAAGTGATTGCCGACGACGTATTCCACGATATGTCATCAGACCCGCTGATCGACGAGTGGGATCTCAAGATCCCGGAGCCGAAGCTGTCGGCGCAGGATGTGCTTGCCGGTATTCCGTACTACGGCGACAGAACGAAGTGCGTTATGGATAAGAAAATGGCCGAGGCATACGCGGGTGTGCTTGAAAACATGAAGCAGAGCGACGGTGAATTTGAGCTTAACGCGCTGCTTATGGATGTAGCGGGTGACGGTATGCCTCTGCTTATAACGGCATATGCATTCCCCGGTATACAGCGGGATTTATCGTCTATTGACGACGAAGGCGTGAATATATGGACCTGGGACGGCAATACTGCTGCGGCTTACGATTTTACCGGCGACTCTGAAACAGGCGAGATATCAGATTATGAATTTTATCCCGAACATAAATATGCAATGATACGTATAGGTGATGGTTGGGCGACGCAGATTGGTGATTGCAGCGGAACCATAGATTATATGGTGAAAAATGCGCAGATAACAAAGGTAGGCTCCTCGATGTATTATAGCGCTGCTGTGGATTACAGAGATAACAGCCGCGCGCGCGGAGCACTTCTGCCCGGAGTAAACACCTTTGATGAAGACGGCGGTACATATGCTTATATTCAGGATCTGCTTGATGCCGGCTGGGTAGCAGATGAAGATGACAGCGGAGAAATAATAGGTCTCAGCGCTTACTATAAGGACGGAAAAATACAGTCTTATCCCGATTATGCATCGTTTGAAAACGCGATTATAGAAATCGGCGAAGCATACTCTGCGAAATGGGGTTCATCAAAAAAATATAATATTGTATCTTTATCAACAGGCGGTTCGTATCTGGAAAGCATCTGGGGCAGCGGTGCGGAGATTGCCGGTTTACTCCGTTCATATGCACAAGCAATAGGCAGACCGTCATACTCCTATGACGAGGTTGCATATCTGTTCACCGACACGCAGATAAACGCTTTGACGAAGGAAATCGCAAATTCCTTGGATGGTGAGATCGGCGAAATATATAAGCTCTCTGATGATCTGTATTATGTAATAATCTATGTAAATGACGAGCCGTGCGGCGGCGCTGTCGTGAAGAATATCGAAAAAGGCGCGGGCTGGCGCATAATTTCCTCAGATTCGGAGCTTATGACAGAAGCTGCGCTGCGGGATAAGATAAATGCTGACAAGGCTGCGTCAAACATCAAGCTTGATTACAGCAAAACAGAAAACGGCGAAAAGCATCTCAGAGACGCGTTAAATAATATTGACGGAACGATGCCTAATGACGCGGCTAAAGCGGAATTGGTAAGCTATATCGAAAGCTGCGTTTCATCAGACAGTCAGACAACGGTAAAGGCTGAGAAAAACTGTGTTACGATTACGGATAAAACAATAAAACAAAGCGCAGAAAAGGCCGCTTCCTCACGCGATAAGCTCAATGCCGTATTGGGCGAAAACGGAGTCGCACTGAACAAGGGGATAAGTGTTGTTCTGCATATTGCATGCAGCAAGATAGACATGGGCGAACCGGTTCAGATCACTCTTGACAGCAGCGTTGCCGACTCGTTGGGCGAAGCTGAGGCGGTTCATATGATACTGGGCGATACCAAGTATTCGGTACGCGTTACGGCGGAAGCATTGGATCAGGCAAGAGAGCAATACGGTTCGCTCGTTATAGTCCTGCAAAAGACTGGTGACAATACTTATTCAATAAAATTTGCCGATGCGGAAGGCAATCTGATAGACAAGCTGGAGAGCGGTCTTACCTTTGCGGTTCCCGCTTCCGACGCTCTGTGCACCGTTCAGGCTGAATACACAGGCGGAACTGACAACTGGGGCGGTCAGTTTGACGAAAATAACAAGACCATATCCTTTAACACGCCGTATTCGGGAACATACACGGTTATAGAGGATAATATAAATATTACGGATATTGACGGACTTACCGAGGACGAGCAAAAGGCTATCCGTTTCATGGTATCAAAGGGATATTTCAATACAGAAAACGATCAGTTTGACCCGAACGGTACTCTGACCCGATATGATTTCTCGCAGGCGCTGGTTAAGATGTTCTTCGCGCTTGACAAGTCATTAAAGTGTGACTTCCCGGATGTTACGGAGGATGATCCGTATTATCCGTATGTGGCGTCGGGCGTTGCGATAAACGTTATAGAAGGCTATGATGACGGCGAGTTCAAGGGCGCGAGAAACGTGCTGCGCGATGAGGTACTCGCGCTGTGCAGCCGGACCCTGCGCGAGAAGAAGGGATATATAGCGCCGGAAAATCCGGGGGATTATCTGCACTTTACAGACGCGGCGGATATACAGGATTGGGCGCGTTCCGAGATCGCTTTAGACGTGCGCGAGGATCTGATAACAGAGAGCGGCGCGTTAAGGCCTGCCGAGGAGATCACAAGAGCGGAAAGCGCACAGATATTATATAAGCTGTTTACGCTTCTTAACGAGGTAGAGCCGGTAACGCTGAAATCACCGGGCGAGAGCTCGTCCGTAAATGTGATGCCTATCATCATAGTCGGCGGACTGGGAGCGATAAGCGTTATGGCGATAGCAGCCGGTGTGATATTACTCATACGGAGAAAAAGGGTAAATAAAAAATGATGAATAACAGAGTGCGGTAAATATACTGTAGCACAACCTGTACCCGGTAAAGAAGAGATCGGAGATGAAACACATGAAAGAAGGGTCAAAAAAAATCGCAGCATTCATGCTTGCGGCGACGTTAGCGCTATCGTTTACAGGATACGGCAGAGCAAAGAGCGTGATGGCAGAAAATTCGCAGCAAACAAACCCCCGGGCTGATATCACAACTATGTCAGCAAATGAGATTCATAGCGCAGGCGGCGCGGAATATTCCTATGACAATGTTACGGATATGTTCACCGATGCGCAGTTCAACGCGCTGGCGAAGGTAGTGGCAAAGGTGTCTGATGGTGAGATCGGCAGCATATACAAGCTCTCCGATGACTTATATTATGTAATAACCTATATGGACAACAAGCCATGCGGCGGAGCTGTCGTGAAGCATACCGCCAAACACACGGACTGGCGCGTAGTTTCATCAGGTGCTGAGCTTATGACAGAAGCGCAGCTGCGCGAAGCGATAAATGCTGACCGGAGCAAGTCAAATATCAAGCTTGATCACGACAAAACAGAAAACGGCGAAAAACAGCTCAGAGACGCGTTAAATAATATTGATGGAAGCGAGCCGAATGATGCCGCAAAAACGGAGCTGGCAAGCTATATCGAGAGCTGCATTTCAGCAGACAGCCGTACAACCGTAAAGTCCGATAAAAACCATATTGAGATTACGGGCAAAACAATAGAAAAAAGCGTTCAGAAAGCTGTTTCTTCCTATGATAAGCTCATGACCGTACTGGATGAAAATGATATAATGCTTAACAGGGTGGTAATTAATATTGCGGATATTGTATGCTGCAACGTGAACATGGACGAGACTGTGCAGATCACGCTTGACAGCAGTATTGCAGCCGCTCTTGGCGAGGCTGACGGCATACGGCTTATAATGGGTGATACCGTATATTCCATACGCGTCATGTCGAACTCATTGGAGCAGTTTGCGGAACAATACGGCTCATTGGCTATCAGCCTTCAGAAAACAGGCGGCAGCACTTATTTAATAAATTTTGCCGACGAGCATGGCAATATAAAAGGCAAGCTCGTGAGCGGTCTTACCTTTACAGTGCCGGCTTCTGACGCGCTGTGTACCGTTCGGGCTGAATATATGGGCGGAACAGACAACTGGGGCGGTCAGTATGACGAAAAGAATAAGACTATATTCTTCAATACGTCTTATTCGGGCACATATACGGTTATAGAGGATAGCACAAGTATTACAGATATTGACGGACTTGCCGAGGATGAGCAGAAGGCTATACATTTCATGGTGTCAAAGGGATATTTCAGTACAAAAAATAATATGTTTTACCCGAACAGAACACTGACACGATACGATTTTTCTCAGGCTCTGGTCAGGATGTTCTTCGCGCTTGACAGATTTTCAACGTGTGAATTCAAAGATGTTACTGAAGATGATCCGTATTACCCGTATGTCGCGTCAGGCGTTGCGATCCATGTTATAGAGGGCTATGACGACGGCGAGTTCAAGGGCGATCAGGACACGACCCGCGAGGAGATGCTGGCTCTGTGCAGCCGGACCCTGCGTGAGAAGAAGGGATATATAGAGCCGGAGAATCCCGAGGATTATCTGGAATTTACAGACACGAAAGATATACAGGATTGGGCGCGCTCTGAGATCGCTTTGGACGTGCGCGAGGAATTGATAGCAGGAGATGGAAAATTAAATCCCGCCGGAAAGATTACAAGAGCGGAGAGCGCGAAGATACTTTATAAGCTGTTTATGCTCCTCAACGAGGTGGAGCAAGAGCCGGAGATAAATACAAAGCCAAAAACAGCGGGGTCACAAACCACTTCCCCGCCCAAGAATATGATGCCGGTCATTATTGTCGGTTCGGTAAGCATCTCTGTGCTGCTGGCGGCTGCGATATTGATCGTTCTGAGGAAGCGTAATGATACCCGACATCGTAACAAGTATCGGTAAAATGCTATAAGCGGATAGAGTGCGGAAAACGGCTTGTTACCGATATTGAACTTGTAGCGCTGTCTGAAGCCTTGAATGTTAATATTCATGATTTATTAAGATAAAGTTGAAATGTTAAAAAAGTGAAATTCTTAACTTAATTATCTTGACCTTATAATTGTTGTGTGTTATAATAAGAAAAAAATATAAAAAGGAATGAGGGATATTATGAAAACTAATATGAAAAAGATTATAAGCATTTTTTTGGTGGTTATAGCAACTTTTTCTGTTTTTAGTATTAGTAGCATATCTGCTAATGCATACACAGCAGATCAAGTTGTTACTTTAGCAAAAAAACAAGTAGGAAAAAAATATGCATTGGGTAAAAGCGGACCGGACTCATTTGATTGTGTTGGTTTGGTAAAATATGTTTTTCAACAATATGGAGTTTCCTTGCCAATGGGAACCAGTAGTTACGCAGGGAAAAAATATGAAAAGTATGGAACTTATGTGGCTATAAAAGATTTACAACCAGGAGATGTTCTGGCTTTTGGAACCAGCCAAAATAATCTCACTCATATGGGTATCTACATCGGAGATGGATTAATGGTAAATGCTTTGAATCCTACAGCAGGTGTAAAAATCAACTATATTTCAAAAGACGCATACAATAAAGCATCTAACAAGAAATACTTATATTATACTGGAAAGTTAATATTTGGCATTAGGATCAAAAACACAACATCGACAACAACCAGCTCATCGACAAACACATCAACAAATACATCAACAAATACATCAACAACAGCAGCTTCAACATTGGCGATAAAAAATCAGTATTATCCGTCTGCGACCTATGCAGTAGGTTCTCCGTTTACCATCAGCGGAGAGGTGACATCGAATTATACAATAAGTAATATCACTGTAAAAGTGGCAACAACTTCAGGAGCTCAGAAATTTGCGGCAAGCGTAAATCCAAACAGCAAGAGTTATAGCTTGTACAATTTGGATTCCAAGATGAGTTTTTCTAAATTGCCGGCAGGTAATTATGTATACACTGTCACTGCAACGGATGCAAAAGGAACAAAAACATTAATCAATAGTAATTTTTCCGTTAAAGCGTCAAAGATAACAAGTTCAGGTGTGAATTATCCGACTACCCTGAAAAAGGGAGGATATTTTACAATTAAGGGAACTGTTGGCTCTTCCGACAAATTAAAAAGTGTGACGGCAATTGTTCATACTGTAGATGGCGTGAAAAAATTCAGCAGTTCTGTTAATACGAGTGCAAAAACATATGACGTTTATAAGTTAGATCCAAAAATGACGTTTAAGTCGCTGCCGGCAGGAGAGTATATTTACAGAGTCTCTGTTGTCGACTCTAAAGGCGTAGAAAAGTTTGTTGTAAGCAAAAAATTTGTAGTTAAATAAAACTATTGACAACCGGATAAAATTGTAATATAATCTAAATAATATCGAATAAATTAAAAGCGTTGACGAAGACAGTAATCAGATACCGAAAGCGCAAAGCGAGCCGGGGATGGTGCAAGCCCGGACGTTAGTAGCGTCTGATGAATATCACTTCCGAGCTGCAAGGCTGAAAGGCTGTGCCGATTAAGCCGCGCCGTTTCCCGCGTCAAGGGACAGTGTATGATGGTACACATGATTAAACAAGTGGTATAACAAAGCAATTAAAAGCCTTGTCTTGATTTAATCGGGACAAGGCTATTTTTTTACAGGAGGGAATACAATGAGCACATACCGCAAGGTTGACGCAAACCTGAACTTCGTAGAGCGTGAGAAGAAAATCGAACAGTTCTGGAAGGATCACAGCATATTCAAAAAGAGTATCGACACAAAGGCAGACGGACCGGTCTATACATTCTATGACGGTCCCCCGACAGCAAACGGCAAGCCGCATATCGGTCATGTTTTAACAAGAGTAATAAAGGACATGATCCCGCGTTATCACACAATGAAGGGCGCGAAAATCATAAGAAAGGCGGGCTGGGATACACACGGACTGCCTGTTGAGCTTGAGGTTGAAAAGAAGCTTGGCATTAACGGCAAGGATCAGATCGAGGGCTACGGTCTTGAGCCGTTCATTAAAGAATGTAAGGAAAGCGTATGGAAGTATAAGGGCATGTGGGAGGACTTCTCCTCAACAGTCGGCTTCTGGGCTGATATGGATGACCCGTATATCACATACGATAATAAATTCATCGAATCGGAATGGTGGGCATTAAAGCAGATATGGGATAAGGGTCTTTTATATAAGGGACACAAGATCGTACCGTACTGCCCGCGCTGCGGAACTCCGCTTTCATCACACGAGGTTGCCCAAGGCTATAAGGACGTAAAGGAACGCTCAGCTACTGCTAAGTTTGCGGTTGTAGGCGAGGAGAACACATATTTCCTCGCATGGACAACAACTCCGTGGACGCTTCCTTCAAACGTGGCTCTCTGTGTGAATCCGGTTGAAACATATGTGAAGGTTAAGGTTAATGATGAGTATTTCATCCTTGCAGAGGCTCTTGTAGAGAGCAACTTTAAGGATGTCGAGGTTGAAGTTGTAGAGACATATGTCGGCACAGACCTTGAAAGAAAAGAGTACAAGGCTCTCTTTGAACAGGCTGATCTTGTCGGCAAGGCTTATTATGTGACTTGCGACAATTACGTTACGCTCACAGACGGTACAGGTATCGTTCATATCGCGCCGGCATTCGGTGAGGACGACTCAAAGGTCGGCAACGCTTATGGCTTGCCGTTCTTACAGCTCGTTGACGGGCAGGGCTGCTTAACAGAGGGCACAAAGTGGCCGGGAACATTCTGCAAGGACGCTGATAAGCTCGTATTGCAGGATCTTGACGAGCGTGGTCTTTTATTCAACGCTCCGAAGTTTGAGCACAGCTATCCATTCTGCTGGAGATGCGACACGCCGCTTATATACTATGCGCGTGACACATGGTTCATCAAGATGACAGCAGTAAAAGAGGATATGATAAGAAACAACAAGACGATCAACTGGATTCCTAAGACAATCGGCGAGGGTCGTTTCGGATCATGGCTTGAAAATATCCAGGATTGGGGCATCAGCCGTAACCGTTACTGGGGTACACCGCTTAACGTATGGGAGTGCTCATGCGGCAAGCGTCATGTTATAGGCTCGATCGCGGAACTCAAAGAAATGTCGGATAACTGCCCGGATGAAATTGAGCTTCACCGTCCGTATGTTGACGCTGTAACAATCAAGTGTCCTGACTGCGGCGGCGAAATGCACAGAGTTCCCGAGGTTATCGACTGCTGGTTCGATTCGGGCGCAATGCCGTTCGCCCAGTGGCATTATCCGTTTGAAAACAAGGATATATTTGAAGAAAACTTCCCGGCTGACTTCATCTCAGAGGCGGTCGATCAGACAAGAGGCTGGTTCTATTCGCTGCTTGCGGAGTCAACGATCCTGTTCAACAAGGCGCCGTATAAGAACGTAATTGTTCTCGGTCTTGTTCAGGATGAAAACGGTCAGAAGATGTCAAAGTCAAAGGGCAATGCCGTTGACCCGTTTGACGCTCTCGCAACACACGGCGCGGACGCTATTCGCTGGTATTTCTACTCGAATTCGGCACCATGGCTCCCGAACCGTTTCTATGACAAGGCAGTAACAGAGGGTCAGAGAAAGTTCATGGGCACACTCTGGAACACGTACGCGTTCTTCGTGCTCTATGCAAATATTGACAGCTTTGATGCGTCACAGTATAAGCTCGAATACGATAAGCTTTCCGTAATGGATAAGTGGATGCTTTCACGTGTGAATTCAGCCGTTAAAGCGGTTGATGAAAACCTCGCAAATTACAAGATAACAGAGACAACAAAGATTCTCGACAAGCTTGTTGACGATATGTCAAACTGGTATGTGCGTCTTTCACGTCAGCGCTTCTGGGTAAAGGGAATGCCGCAGGATAAGATAAACGCGTATATGACGCTTTACACATCGCTTGTAATGCTCTGTAAAGCAGCGGCTCCGATGATTCCGTTCATGACGGAGGATATTTATCTCAACCTCGTTAAGTCAATTGATGCGGATGCTCCCGAGAGTATCCACCTTTGCGACTTCCCTGAGGCGGATGAAGCATTTATAGATAAAGAGCTTGAAGAGAGCATGGCAGAGGTACTTGATATCGTTGTACTCGGCCGCGCGTGCAGAAACACATCAGGGCTCAAGAGCCGTCAGCCGCTCAACGCGATCTATGTAAAGGCTGAAACGGAGCTTAAGGAGTTCTATAAAGATATTATAAAGACAGAGCTTAACATCAAGAATGTTGAGTTTGTAGACGACGTTTCACAGTTCGCTTCATACAGCTTCAAGCCGCAGCTCAGAACGCTCGGCCGCCGCTTCGGCAAGAACATCAACGCGGTTCGCGAGATCCTTGCAAATATTGACGGCGCAAAGGCAATGGCCGAAATAAACGAGAAGGGAACTCTCACAATCGAGGTTGACGGAAATGATGAGGCACTCACGCCGGAGGATCTTCTCATAGAAACCGTTAAGTCGGATGACTATGTAACAGATCAGGAGGGTTCAATCACTGTTGTTCTTGAAACAAAGCTCAATGACGAGCTTATTGAGGAGGGCTTTGTAAGAGAAATCGTTTCAAAGCTCCAGAACATGAGAAAGGACAGCGGCTTTGAGGTTATGGATCACATAAGGATCTACCTCTCAGGCAATGCTAAGATCAGCGGTATATTCACACGCAACGGCGAATATATAAAAACACAAGTACTTTCCGACGAAATTATGTTTGATGAGGACTGCGTAAATTCAAAGGAATGGAACATCAACGGCGAAAAGGTAAATCTTGGCGTGGAAAAGGTTTAAAAACCAATGATTATGACATTAAATGAAACCGCATCGGGCGAGAGAGTGCATATCGGATTTTTCGGCAGGCGCAACGCGGGCAAGTCCTCGCTTGTGAACGCTGTTACGAATCAGAATATGGCGGTGGTGTCGGATGTAAAGGGCACCACTACCGACCCGGTGAAAAAGGCAATGGAGCTTTTGCCGCTCGGACCAGTTGTTATTATAGATACTCCCGGCTTTGACGACGAGGGCGGACTTGGCGAGCTTCGCGTTAAAAAGACAAAGGAAATTCTCGCAAAAACCGATATTGCCGTGCTTGTAACGGACGCGTCATGCGCGCCGGATAAATCAGAACAAGAATTGATCAAGGTTTTTGAAGAAAAAAAACTGCCGTATATAATCGCGTATAATAAAGCAGATTTGTTACAGAACAGAAAGCCGCTTAAAGAGAACGAGATATATGTAAGCGCGAAAACAGGCGAAAACATATCGGAGCTTAAAGAAAAAATCGGCTTGTTCGCGGGCAAAGCGAAAAACACGAAAAAATTTATAGCTGATCTATTATCTCCCGGCGATCTTGTTATTCTCGTTATCCCTATCGACGAATCGGCGCCGAAGGGCAGACTGATCTTGCCGCAGCAGATGGCAATACGCGATATTCTTGACGCGCATTGCACAGCTATTTCATGCCAGCCTGATGAATTAAAGCAAACGCTTGATTTTCTTGCAGTAAAGCCAAAGCTTGTGATAACCGATTCACAGGCGTTCGGAGCTGTTGCGGAGATCGTGCCGGAAAATATACCGCTCACATCATTCTCGATCCTTATGGCGCGGTACAAGGGCGAGCTGACAGCTCTTGTACAAGGCGCGGCGCAGCTTGGCAAGCTACAGGATGGTGATAAGGTTCTCATTTCCGAGGGATGCACCCACCACCGCCAATGCAATGATATAGGCACGGTAAAGCTGCCACGATGGATTGAGAATTTTTCTCACGCAAAGCCGGATTATACGTTTACCTCAGGCGGCAGCTTCCCCGAGGATCTGTCGGAGTATAAACTGATAGTCCACTGCGGCGGCTGTATGCTTAATGAAAAGGAAATGAAGCACAGAATAGAAAGAGCCATAGCCGCGCGCGTTCCGATAGTGAACTACGGTATGGCTATAGCTCATATGAATGGTATTTTAAAAAGGAGCGTTGAAATGCTCCCCAATGCATTAACGTAAAAAAGCAAGCAGGTTATGCTTGCTTTTTTACGTTTACTTAAATCTCAATAAGCTCATACTCCAACGAGCCTATACCGAGCGCCGCGGCACATTCTACGGTGTACTCGCCGTTTCTTGACTTGATTCTTTCAAGCAGATGATCTCTTCCCGGATCGTCTGACTTATATACAAGATCAAGACAAGCGCGGTCGATCGCCACAGGATCTGTTGATGCGAGCATTCCTATATCTGCCATGCACGGATCCTCGGCAACCTCGCAGCAGTCGCAGTCAACGGACATATTCTTCATTACATTTATATATGCTATATTGCCGTCAAAGTATCTGACAACCGACTCCGCCGCGTCCGCCATTGACGCAAGGAACGAATCATGGTCTGATGACCATATTTCATCGACATTGCCCGCGCCGTGGATGTATGCCTTGCCATATGACGAAGCCATTCCGATTGCAAGCTGCTTCAATGAGCCGCCAAAGCCGCCCATAGGATGACCTTTAAAATGCGCAAGCACAAGCATTGAGTCGTATTTTTCCGTGCCTCTGCCTATAAAATTCTTTTTTATCACCTTGCCGTTCGGGATTTCAAGCTCGATATCGTCACCCTCCGCGTCAAGAAGCTCCATATCAAAATAATCTGTCCATCCATGCTTTTTAAGCGTTTCGAGATGTCTCTTCGTTGTGCCTCTTGACCCGCCGTATGCTGTATTTGTTTCAACAGGCGTTCCGCCTACATGATCTATGACCGGTTTCCAGAAATCCGGTCTTAAAAAGTTCTGATTTCCCTGCTCGCCCGAATGAAGCTTGACCGCAATATTTCCCGTAAGCTCTTTTCCGAGCAGCTTATAAAGCTCGATCACCTTTTCCGGTGTTATTTCCCGCGTAAAATATACCTTTGAAGCCATAGTTCTATACACCTTTCTTAACTATTTATATTATGTATTATCATCATTCAGATTAAAATGAATGCATAAGGCTGTAAAACCAGTTATCATAGTCGTTGTAGCTATACTTGTAAGCATCTGAACCGGTTTCATTAACGGGGCGTCTGTGGAAACCGAAGTATGAGTACGCTCCATATGCATTGAAGCTGATTGAGTTAGTCTCAAGTCCTATCTTATCGGCAAACGCAACCGGTACGCGTATTACGCCGTCTATATCAACTGCCTCATACGGCAGCTCTTTCTGCTCCCCGTTTACGGTTACAAACTTATCTCCGGTATATACCGAAACTGTGTTTATTCCGAGCGAATTCTCCCATTCTGCTGTATATTCAAAGCCGTTTTCTCTGAATGTATATTCACCGGGCGAGATCTCATAGAGCAGATCATATATCGGCACATACGCTGTGTCGTTTGCGAGATAAAGCGCGCGGTCTGAATAAACATAATAATACGTCCTGTCCTTATATGGATTATATTCCTCATAATCAGTATCTGTATCAATATCAGTTGACCAATCCTCAGGTAAGCCGTCGTACCAGAATGTATATTTAATACTGTTTGACTCTGTATCATACCACAAATCAGAGGAATGCATTCCCAGATCCCACAAAAAATCTCTGCTGCAGTACCATTGTCCGTTTTCTGAAATCACCGGTGTAAGCCCTCTGTCTTCTGTATCGCCGTACAAGGTTACTTCATTTCCTTTCACATCAACATGGTAGCTTTCACCGATTGATACTACTATTGTATCCTCCTTGACCTCAGTTTTTAAATCCATACCTATCTGACCTGCCATATCCTCATATGGGAAATATGCAATATTATCCAGGATAACAGGTTTTTCACCGCGATATGCCCTCCCCAGTGCCGGAACGATATCATTATAGCTGTAATCGTCGTCGCCGTACTCAATTACATTGCTGTTCTCATCGGTAATTTCAGGCAGCACAGGCTTCGCGCTGTTATGATTTGTATATTTGCACGCCGCCTTGACTGTAAGGTCGATCTCCGCCTTATCTCTGTCGAGTCCTTTGGTGCTTCCGCCAAACTCTGTTATAGCGTCATATACATTCATATTTATATGCATATCCGTGGTTTCAGCGTCAATATAACCTGCCTTATTCGGCGTAACGGTTATTGTTATGCCGTCTTTGCCGAATATATTGACTCTTTCAAAAAATCCCAGAAGCTGCGACATAATGCTGTCGGTCTCTGTATCTCCCGGCATAAACTCCTTTGCCATGGACATTACATCCTTTATATAGTTTTTGGCTGTTTCATCGGTAAGCCTGATAGTATATACGCCGTCCGCCTTTGTTATCTCGGCATTATTAAGCAGCGCGTCCTTCGCCTTTTTCTGCTGCTCCTTTATCACGTCAGCATTGATCGCGGGCAGATCATCGGGATTTTCCTTGAAATATCCTGACATATCAATAACATCATATTTTTTTCCTGTGGGGCTCTTTCTGATAACTCTGTAAACAGGATTTTTCTTATCTGTCAGATCATACTCAACCCATGTTCCTATTTTTGTCCATGCGCTGATTCTCAGATTTTCGTTCAACTGAATTGGCGCGTCAAATTCCATGTAAACCTCTGCAAGCATCTTGTTATAGTCCTCGGATACGGAATATGTACAGTTCAGCTTCATTTCCGTTCCTATAAGGCTCTCAACCATCATCTGCGGATTAATAGTCGAATACTCGCTTTCACTGTTGGGGATCTGACTGATGATATCAAGCGGTTTATTAATATCCGTTTTAAGCGTCAGTTCCACCGATGCCGAACGCAGCTCGCCCGATTTATCAAACATTGCCGCGAGATCATCCGCGTCAGACGCGAATGCCGTTACAGACATCAATATAAATACCGTTATAAGACTTATAAGCTTTTTCATAATGTTTCCTCCTTTTTTACTCTGTTTTTGATTATCATAGCTGTCGCAAGCAGCAACGCAAGCGTAAGCGGCGCCGCAATTACGGCTAAAGCACTGTTTGTTTTATATCCGATTATCCCGGCAGCGAGATAGCCTGCAAGGCATACCGATGCAACTGTCAGCACATACGGAAGCTGAGTGGTGACATGATTTATATGGTCACAGTGCGCTCCCGCCGATGCCATTATGGTGGTGTCTGAGATAGGCGAGCAGTGATCGCCGCACACCGCGCCCGCAAGACATGCGGATATTGAAATAACAAGCATTTCTGAATTTACAGGGAATATAGCGCACACTATCGGAATTAGTATAGTAAACGTTCCCCAGCTTGTTCCTGTTGAAAACGCGAGGAATACCGAAACCGCGAATACTATCATCGGAACAAACATTTGCAGCGAGGCTGCCGAGGATTCCATAACGCCATGTATGAAATCAGCCGCGCCTAAGAGTCCCGTAACTCCCGACAGGTTCCACGATAAAATCAATATTATCATGGGCGCGCACATTGAACGAAAGCCTGCCGGAAACGCAGCCATAAACTCCTTAAACGACATGACCCCACGGTTAATATACCGCCAGAAGGTTACAAGTACCGTAAACAGGCTGCCCATAACAAGTCCTTTCGCGCTGTCCGCATTCGCGAACGCGTCTATAAGACCCGTTCCCGAAAAGAAGCCGCCGGTGTAGATCATTCCGAATATGCAGCTTAATATAAGAGTGACAACCGGAATAACAAGGTTTGATATTCTTCCGGTTTCCGTGGATTCTGTTTCAGTCTCGTCATACGGACGCTCGCCCGATGTAAATAAGTCACCCGCCGCGGCATTGTTCTCGTGTTTTTTCATAGGTCCGAAATCAAATTTTCCTATGGTAACAGCTATCAGCAGAACAAGAGTGCCGAACGCGTAAAGGTTGTACGGTATCGTGCGTATGAACATATTAAAGCCATTGATACCCAAGCCCTCCGGTACAGCGTATGTCACGGCCGCGGCCCAGCAGGAAATCGGGGCTATAATACATATGGGCGCTGCTGTCGCATCTATTATATACGCCAGCTTTGCTCTTGACACCTTGTGTCCGTCAGTTATAGGACGCATAACCGAGCCTACCGTCATACAGTTGAAGCCGTCATCAACAAATATAAGTATTCCCATAAGTATTGTGGCAAGCTGCGCGCCTACGCGTGACTTTATCCGTCTTTTCGCCCAGTTTCCGAATGCCGCCGCGCCGCCTGACTTGTTCATAAGAACAACAAGCGTTCCTAAAATTGTAACGAATACCAATATTCCAGCATGAGAGATATCCGTCAGGTTGGTTACAAGTCCGGCGCTCTCATCATACAGCATGGTATTTGCCGCAAGCTCCGCGTTTCCGCCCGCGTACAGAAGTGCGCCGACCGTGATTCCCGCAAAGAGAGAGCTGTAAACCTCTTTTGTTATAAGCGCAAGCGTTATCGCCACAACAGGCGGCAAAAGCGATAATATTGTCGCATACACAGCCGGACTGTATTCTTTGCCTACCACTCCGGCGGTTTTAAACGTCACCACTGCAATCAGCGCAACCGCCGAAAGCAGTGCGATATTTATTATTATTTTTCGTTTTCTGTGATTACTCATCCATGAACCTCTTTTATATATAATAAACTCTGTTATCCTTTCTCGGATGCGCATCCGGGTTCTCGCAGTCGGCATAGCCTATTACGAGATGCCCTATACCCTCATAATCGCCTTCTATGCCGAGCTCTTTAAGTATTGCTTTGCCTTCCTCAAGCTCGAATTCCTCTTTTGCGCGGTGAATCCATATGCTGCCCACACCAAGATTCTGAGCCGCAATCATCATATTTCCGAGAGTAAGGCTTCCATCATATACGCATGTGCGGACCGATTTATCAGCGAGAACAATAAGCACGACAGGACCGCCGTAGAACGGGTCAAAGCCTTCATCCCAGCCGCCGATCTTGCGGTTCATATCCGAAAGCTTATCCCGCATAGCCTTGTCTGTTACAGCTATAACAATAGATGCCTGCTTACCCATGCCGCTTGCCGCGTACAGTCCGGCCTCTATTATTTCGTCAATCGCTTCCTTTGAAACCATATCCGGCTTGAATTTACGGATGCTGCGTCTTTCCTTTATTACCTTCATTACTTCACTCATGATATTTACCTTCTTTCTTATATACTTTTATATATTCTATAATACAACAGTTTTATAACCCTGTCCATACTTAAAACAGACACTAATAGATAAAAAGTAGTAAATACTTATTTTATACCTATGCAGCCGCGTTCATGTTTATCTGCTCAATAACCCTGCGAATACTCATCCATACAGATAGATCAGTAAATATTTCAACTACGCTTCCTTTATCCGTAAACGGTGTTTCCTGCAATACTGATAAATCCTTCATCAGTCCGTTATGCACGATGTATTCAATAATCTGATTGACAAAATAAATTTGTCGGCTGTCAAGATTTGTGTTATTAAGAAATTCGGAAAAAGCTTCCTTTGCGGCATTCATATCAAGCCCGACAATTTCACGAACAAGCTCACCAAGCGGCTTTTCGCCGTATTGAGAAGTATATTCTTCTTTTGTACCAACCTCATTCCACAAAATCTTTTCAAGCTCTGAAATATCATCTTTAGTAAGCGGTACATTACCTTTCAGCTTAGAAATTGCACCGCTGTCCTGATGATGCCTTACATAGTATTCCGCTTTTGCTTTATAGTTTTTCAGGTCATCATTTTCAAGCTTTGATTCATTCCACTCTGTCGATAAAATATTATCGCTGAAATTGGTGTCGTATATCAGATACGAAACAGGGATATATTTCATCAGATTTCTGAGAGATTCGCGTATGTGCTCAAATTCATTTATGCCGCAGTTATTTAAATAGTCCGTATGGAGGATTTTATTTATAAGCTCAGACTTTGCCGATATTTCAGGGATATTCGCAACACTTGCGATACCGCTGACCTTCTTAAATAAATCGCTCCTGTGTCTGCCATAGCCTTTCCCGGCAAGATATGCAAGCTCAATACCATACATAAGCGCATCAAACCGCACAGCGCTTGCTTCATCCTTGTCCGGAATGATTAACGGCGCAAGCTCGTCTTTAATTATGAGGGTATCCTCATATGTAAGCGACGTATAGTTTTCTTCGTTTGCATAAAGCTCCACATATTTCAGGTGCTGCCTTACCGCAAAATTCTCTTTGTTAAGCTCGCGCACCTTTGCCGCCATTTCGGAAACTAATCCTTTGCGAAATTCTGTCAGATCATTAGTCTGATAAGCAGCATCCTGTAATTTGAAAACAATTTGCGTTTTAAGATTAAATATAGCACTCTGGAGCGCCATTTGATTTGCAGTCGGCTTTCCGCCGCTCATTCTGAAAAATTCAAAATTACCGCAGAAATCAAAAATATAGAACTTGTTTTTATCCGCGCCGTCTAAAAGCCCTTTGCAAAGACGTGTGCCTCTGCCTATCATCTGCCAGAATTTTGCCTTGCTCATAACCTTTTTAAAGAATACAAGATTTAAAACCTCCGGCACATCTATACCTGTATCGAGCATATCAACGGAAATTGCTATCTGAGGCAGCTTCTTCGGGTCAGAAAATTCGTCAATCAGACTCTGCGCGTAATTTATCCTGTTGTCAATTACCTTTGCAAATCCGTTAAGATGCGGATATTCGCTGTTAAATACCTCAAGGATTTTTTCTGCATGGCGATGGTTTTTAGCGAAGATAATTGTCTTGCCCAGCTTTTCTCTATAATCTATCTTTATGCCGTTATTCATAAGCACATCAAGCACCTGACGGATAGTGTCACGGTTAAAAATCCACGCATTAAGAGCGGAAGAGCTTATTCTATCGGGAATTTCACCGTTCTCGTCCTCAAATAAATTCTCATATTCCTCTTTTTCCTCATTAGTTAAATCATCATAGGTAATACCCTGCTCGATGAACTTGAGCTTTGACTCAACCGACATATAATCTACCAGATACCCGTCCTTTACAGCCTGAGCCAGCTCATAGCCATAAGTAGGAACGCCGCTTTCAAGCTCAAATATTTCATATGTGTTTTTATCAATTTCGTCTTTAGGCGTCGCGGTAAGACCAACTAAAGGCGCATCGAAATAGTTAAAAATATCTCTGTACTTGTTATAGATGGAGCGGTGAGCCTCATCACATATCACAAGGTCGAAATGTCCGCTCGTGAACAGCTTGCCATCCTCGTCCTTTACTTCGTCAATGCAGTTGTACATAGTCTGATATGTTGAGAACACGCAATGTGCGGCAAAGTTGTCCTTTTCCTCGCATAGATTTGTCACCGATAAATCAGGCAGCAAATTCACAAATGCGCGCTTTGCCTGAGTAACGAGTGATGTTCTGTCCGCAAGGAACAGTATATTTTTAACCCAACCGTGATTTAACAGCACATCACACAAAGCGATAACCGTTCGCGTTTTTCCCGAACCCGTTGCCATAACGAGCAATGCTTTTCTGCGGTTTTTGGTATCAAAAGCATCGCATACCGATTTGATTGCGCCCTCCTGATAATAGCGTCCGGCAATGTTTTTATCTACAGTTACATTTTTAAGACTTGTCCGCATCCTGCGAAGATTGAACATCTTCTTGAGATCACGCTTGGAATAAATGGCGGCAACCTTGCGTTCAGGATATTGTCCGTCATCTATCCTTGTATCAAAACCGTTGGTTAAAAATATCACCGGTCGTCTGCTATACTGCTTTTCCAGAATATCAGCATAAAGCTTCGCCTGCTGTCTGCCCTTAGATACATCCACACACGTGCGCTTTGCCTCAATAACCGCCAAAGGCTTGTGAGAATCATCATATAAAACATAATCAGCATAGCCCACTCCGGACTTATTCGGCATACCCGGCAGTTCAACCTCGTTTAGCCATGTTTTGCCCTCAACCCAGCCTGCTTCTGTAAGCATGTCATCTATATATATTTTTCTTGTTTTAAACTCGGATAAATCAAGCGGCTTGGGAACATATGTCTGCTGCTGCTCGGCGCGCCTTGCGGTAAGCTCGTCCTTTAACGCCATATTTTCAGCCAACAGCTTTTCAAAATCAAGCTCTTTCCGGCTGTCACGCACAGGCTCATTATGCTTATCAAGAAGCGACGCGTCAAACGGCTTTTCTGTGTAATCGTTTCCGTAACAGCAAGCAACAAAATCCATAAATATGTAGAGGTTTTCTATACATAGCTTTGCCTGCTCAAGAGAAATTTTATTTCCCGAATGAGCCGCATCATTTCCGCGCTTACGGACATAGTTCATTCTGAAAAGCAGATCATTACCTACAACATCACGAAAATCCTCGGCATTCATTAAAGCAACCAAGGTTGTATCATAAGGCATTTCCAGATCCTTATCCACCGAATACATCCATTTTACCGCAAACTCCATTGCCCTGCGGCAATTTAAAACCGATGCAGCCGTATCAATATTAAGTATCTTCTCAGCCGAAACCGCCACATCAGCAAATGTAGCAAACTGCGGTTCGGATTTTAGGAAGTCAAAGTTTGTCATGGGTCTCACCTCTTTCCCTTATTTATAAATTATCTGCGGTACTTTCATATTTCTCTTGCAACTACATTAACTACATTAATGTTTCTTGCTTGTGTTGACAGTTTTATTCTTTTGTCCGAATGCAGATATAGCATCGGCACACAGCTGAGTCAATGGTTCTCCAATAGCGGCTTTATAATTGAATCCCAGCAATTGCATCGTCTTCAATGTGTCAACACTGATTAGTTCTTTGATTTGTTTATAACTTTCCGCTTGTGCAGCTACTCTACATATTTCTTCTTCACCTTTTAGTGCTGCTGAGGCTAATTGTATCGCTGTAAATATTTCCAAAATTCGAGAAACAGTATTATGCAAATGCTCAATATCCTCATCACTAATCATAATTCTATCAAGCTCTGATTTATAGACTTGAGCAATTCTTACTACTTCTTCGCGTTCAAGCAAGACTTCGTTTATTATTTCATCATATATCATGCGAAGTTTTTCAACTTCTTTTATTTCTTTTGCTACTCTAATTTTTCTATTTACTGCTGACGTCGTTCCTTTAACAGCTAATTCTGCTAATCTAACACCCATATCTACTAACGACTGTGCGTAATTCATATCCATCATTTAACCCCTTTCACTTTTTATTAATAAATACTCTCAAGAGCTATTTTTAAAGACATACCCCAGTCTTCAATAAAAACATCATATTTTTCATTGGTCTCAACTTTCGTTATAATTTCACTACCTAGTGAATGCAAATTACCAAGTATAACATCATCTTTTTCAATATCATCTTCGCCTAACATTTCAAAATAGCCATAATCTCCACTTTCATCTTCAAATATTGCTAATCCTCTTGTATAATTTACTTCAATAATTTTTCCTCTCATATCTTGTATCCTCCAAAATTTTATTACATGTGCTTATTCATATTGTATATATTTCCATATTCGGTACTTCTTTTTCATTCTACCTTCGCCTCACCCAAAATATTTTTGCATTAACGCTTTTTTTAATAATTCTAACTTTTCAAGTCCACTTTGTACTTCTGCTTTTGATTTGTTAACTAATTTGACAAAGTTAGCAAATTGATTTTGTAGTTTAATTGGTGGCACTGCAACTTTTAACATCTTTAATTTTGCTCCGGGCAAATGTGCTATGGTAGCTTTGGCGCCTTCAATAGCAGAGAATCCTTTGTGCTCGCAATTAAATTTAAACCACCATGCTAAATAGTCAGGAAGTATTATTCTTTTATCGCAACGCACACGGTGAAGTGCTTTTTGAAAATAGCATGGTTGAATTTCATTATGCCATACAGCACAACGTCCAATTTCTCCGCCTTCACATACAAGTAAATCTCCCTCTAATAGTTCAAATTCCTTTTGATCGTTCTCATCAAAATCCATTTTATTCAAGTTGCTTATATCGAACCTAAACCATTGTACATTGAAGTTCGCCAAATATGGGTAACTGAATTTACCCGTCTGTTGTTTTGTATCCAGCATCTTACCCAGTCGAGAAGATGTAATATCAGAAAACGTATATATATCCCATACTTTATCATTCTGTATAATATCCCCAAACATCTCAACAAATCGGGATTTGACAAGCAAATTAAGCTTTTCAAGCTGTTGTTTGCGTTTATTGATTAAATCGGTTACTTTGTCTAACACTGCTACGATGTCTTTTTGAGTATTCATATCGGGAAGATAGAAAGAATATTTTTTCAACATCGGTACAGTTAATTGTGGGATTGAAGTGCCGCTTCCACTAAATTTATAATTATGTATTGCATAATACAAATAATTAATATCTACCATTTTAGGAATTGGTGTGACAGTAATTAGTCGTACAACAGGAACAAAAGGACTTCGTCTAATAGCAGCATATCCAATAGTTCCTCTTGCAGAAATTGTAATACTTGGCTGTGTTACTCTTGAAAAATTTGTATATCCATATAAACCATTTTTATTCTCACCATTAGAATAAATCGGAATCTGATAATCCGCAGTTTTTGTTTCAGACATATTATTTTTGGGAGCATCTCCACCTGCAAATATTTCTGTGCAGACATCGCATATATTTACTATTCTTCTTTGCTCCATCACAGCATTTCCTCCAATTCCGCAAGCCCTTTTGTAATCTCCATTTCCAGCTCATGCAGGTCTGCCATAATCTCTGCTGTAGACGGATATTCCACAGGGACATATTCAACCTCTTTATATTTGTTAATAGAGAGATCATAGCCGTTATCCACAATTTCCTGCTTGTCCACAAGGAAGCTTTGTTCTGTTTTTGCTCGGTCTATCTCCTTATCAAGATTACGGAATCGCTCAATTATATCGGGGATATCATTTTCCGCTGCCGGGCTTCTCTTATCGTCAAGCGAGAATCCGTCCGCCTTCATATCATAGAACCACACCTTATCTGTACCGCCGTGACCTGTTTTGGTAAAAATCAGCACCGCAGTTGAAACTCCTGCGTATGGCTTGAATACGCCTGATGGCATGGAAATCACCGCTTCTAATCGGTTGTTTTCTATAATCTCCTTACGGATCGCCTTATGCGCGGTTGACGAACCGAAAAGAACGCCGTCGGGAACGATACAAGCACATCTGCCGCCGACTTTAAGCATACGAAGGAATAAAGCAAGGAACAACAGCTCTGTTTTCTTTGTCTTGCACATTTTGAGCAAATCAGCGGAAACAATATCATAATCAAGGCTGCCCTTAAACGGCGGATTGGCAAGGATAAGAGAATATTTATCCCTGTCTGTATTCTGATCGGATAAGCTGTCACGATACTCAATAAACGGGCTGTCAACCCCGTGCGTCATCATGTTCATCGCGCCGATGCGGAGCATTGTTCTATCCATATCGTAGCCGAAGAACATAGAGTTCATATAATGATCCTTTTTCTGCTTGTTATAGAAAATTTCTTCCTTATGATTTTCTTTCAGATATTCACCGGCGGACACCAAAAATCCCGATGTTCCGCAGGCCGGGTCGCAGATTACATCGTCAGGCTTCGGCTGCATCATAGCAACCATCATTTTAATAATATGTCTCGGCGTTCTGAACTGACCGTTAAGCCCCGACTGTGCAATCTTGTTTAAAAGATACTCATACACATCTCCGCGAACATCGGTATCGTCGGAGTTTTTCATAAGCTCATATATTCCGTCAAGAGAAGTTACAACCTTATCAAGTACCAACGGCGTTGGCAATTTAAAGATAGCGTCATCCATGTATTTTGAATATGCGCTGTCCTTATCCGCGTGCAAATTCTTTATAAACGGAAACACCCATTCCTGAACAACAGAATACATCCTGCCCGCAGGAAAATCACGGAATACAGACCATTTAAGCTGGTTTCCGTCAATCTTTCTGTCACCGATTTCCACCTCGTCGGCAAAAATGCTTTTATGCGGCAATCCCAGCATTGCGCTTTCCTTTGCGCGCAGATTATCCGTATCGTCAAGGTCATGTATAAACATAAGATATGTAATCTGTTCAATTACGTCAAGCGGATTTACAAGTCCGCCCGACGCGAATATATCCCAAAGTCCGTCTATTTTATTTTTAAGTTCACCTGTGATCATGATTTATTCTTCCTCTCTGTTCCATATATATGACGTATATCTTCCGCCGCTTATTTTTATAATTTTATGATTTTTCAGTAAATCCGCCAATGCTCTTTGTACTGTGGTTTCACTTATATCAGGACACTTCATCAAAATATCCTGTTTTGTCACTTTACCGAGCGTGTCCTCGATAATCTTTGCAATTCTTTCGGGCTTTGAAAGATTGCTCTCTATCATAATCTGCACACGTGAAGCAAATTCTCTGTGCGCTGCAAGAATAATCGAAAGCATATATTTTACAAATGGGGCATAATCGTTATTGTTCTCATGCCAGCCGTCTGAGCTTTTTTGCAAAGCATCATAATAGGTTTCTTTTGTTGTCTCGATCATTTTCTCTATACTGATATACTTCCCGACAATATAACCGTTACGATACAGCAAGAGAAGCGTAAGAAGCCGGCTCATGCGCCCGTTTCCGTCATTAAACGGATGTATACACAAAAAATCAAGAATAAACATAGGAATAGCGAGCAGCGGATCTATAGTCTCTAAAGCGACTGCCTCATTAAATGCCGAACATAATTTATCCATGTTTTCAGGAACCGCCCATGCAGGTGTAGGTTCGAAACGTATAACTTTATTACCTTCAGCATCTTCTTCGGCAATAATATTATCAACATTCTTATAATGTCCGCCGTAGGTTACGGTATTGAATCTATACAAATCTCTGTGAAGCTGCAGAATTATATTGGGCTTGAGTGGTATTCCGTCATGATTGTTATGGATTGTGTTAAGCACATCCCTGTATCCTGCGATTTCTTCCTCTGCTCTGTTTTTAGGATTTGTTTTAGCGAGCGCGAGCTTTTTGATTCTTTCATCAGAGGTATATATACCTTCAATTTTGTTAGAAGCTTCGGTACTCTGTATCTTTGCTATTTCAACAAGCTGCGTAAGCGCGTCAGCGCTTGATGCAATAAACAAACTCTGCTTCCCCTTATACTCATGAATCTGCGTAAGCATAGACACAATCCCGGGCGTTAAAAGCTGTTCCCATTTATTTTTATAGTTATATATTTTCATAATAATCCCTCTTATCATTCATATTATGACTTAATTGTATTATACTATGCAATTCTGAATTTGTCAATCTAATTTAGTCATTTTCATTGATTTTGACGTAATTGAATTTAAAATGACAAAAATAAAGCTGCCGCAAAACTAAATTTCACGACAGCTTTGTTCATTTATGTAATTATTCATCAAATGGGAAAACGTTGCTTAAAAAATCCTTTGCTTTATTTTTCGCATTTGAAATTGCGCCTGATGCCGTGGATTTTTCCTTTTTCTCGGGCATACGTGACGGGCGCCTTGCGCCGCGCGGATCTTCATCTTCATCATATCCGTCCTCGTCCTCAAACTCTATTCCCGATGAGCGGCGTGTAGGCTGATATGCGCTTCTTACAGGTCTTCTTGATGAAGCGGGCTCGTTTTCCTCTTCCTCAAAATCATCCTCGCGCTCTGCGGCTCTTGCCGGCTTTGCAGCTGAACGTCTTGCATCCCAGCGTCTCATCATTTCGAGCTCGTCAGAGTTAAGCTCAACATGAGATTTCCGTTCCGGCATAGTTATTCCGTCGTCATTTCGCGCATAGTTCTCGTTTCTGTTTATAACCTCTGTTGCCGGCTCCGAAATATCGGTTATGGTTCCGGCAAACTTCTCCTCAATATCCTTGCGAAGTGCACGGATCTCAGCCGAGCCCTGAGCGCTCCTTCTTGCCATACGGTAGAAACGGTTGCCAACCCAGCAGCTGATGATGAAGTTTACTATTACAGATAAGATAAACCAGAAGAATCCGCTCCAGCCCGAACCCTTGCTGCTTGTTTTTTTTCCGGCTGACTGAGTTACATTATTCGCCGTTGAGACACCGCCTGTATTTGTATTTGATCCCGCGCTCACGCTGCCCGATGTGCCTGATGAGGTGTTCATTGTATCCGTAACCGATGTTCCGGCTTCATCAAGCGACCGCGGTGCATCTGCGGAGGCAAACGCTGTTACCGATGCTGTTAAAAGTAATACTGAAACTGATACTGCACATATCGTTGATATTAATTTCTTAAAAAAGTTTTTCATCTTTACACGTTTCCTTTCTCATCATCTTTAAATACTTTTCTCAATGCGCTCTTTACCTGCAGCCTGTTCAGCTTAACCTTATTCGCATTGTAAATTCTGATATAAGCAAGCATTTTTTTATCATCGCGTCTGGCACGATTAGCGCCTATTAAGAACCAGTTCCAGAAGCTTGCCGGCATTGTCTCGGTATTTATCATGATCTCATGATAGTGCCCTTGTGATTCCGCTATCTCTATTGCAAGCTTTGGTATCATATAATTATAGCACTGCGGCTCCTTTTCTCTCAATTCAAGCAGCAGCTTTCTGATTTTTTCGGCATACTCCTTTGCCTCACGCTGACCGCCGTATGCGCCCTGCCATGCATAAACAGCGCTTAAAAGTCTTGATATAAGGAACGGTGAGCGGTTATTATCGATATCTGCCATTATATCGCGCTTGATTATCTCGTATGAATTCCTCTGGAACGGTTCATATCCTACTCTTGTGAGCAGCCACTTTATCCTTTCCGTATCCTCTCTGACCTCTTCCGGCATCTTTTTCCTGTGCGCTATTGTTATTCCGTAACGCTCCCAGTCTATCTCTTCATGATCTACAATGAATTTCACGCAGCTCATTGACAGCTGTTTATTTTCCGTTGATGCCTCTATGTACGCGATAAGCTCATAAAGCTCTTCCTCAGTCCAGCCGTCCGGGACCGCGAAGGTGTTAGCTCCGAAGCCTGTTACAATAACCGGAACTGCCAGTTCAAGCAGCACCGATATCGCTGAACGCTTATTCTCCATCATCTCCGCCCAGCTCGGATATTCTGCCGTGTGCTTGAGATGCGCAATAAAGTTCATAACAAGCCTTTGATTCTTTTCACCCATCTCGTCAACGCTTTGGCATATCATATTCATGTATTCGCCAAATGACGCGGCCATTGTTTTTATCTGTGCCTCGCCAGCATCCTTGTTGCCGAATATCGATTCAATATCATAGTCCTCTCCGGCACACAGCTTTTTAATGCAGTCCTTGACATAGATCGATGTGATCTTTTCCACCTCGCCATCAAACAACGAAATGTTATCATACATCACCTTTGTAATTTCAAAGCGGACATCGGTCATTTTTTCATCATCAATATCCGCGAAAAGCTCCCTCGCTCTTACGGCAAACGCCTCATCTCCCGCGGAATGCTTGAATTTCAGAAGCTTTGCGCCCATTCCCGGAAAGGTCGTGTTCTGCGTAAGCGCGAACCAGTCCGTATATGCCGTAACCGACGAAAGCTTATACTTTGCGTACTCCTCTCTTATCTTGGGAATACTCATCTTGAAAAGATTAGACTCCGCAACAGCTGAAAAATCGATTGCGTTAAAGTCAACATATATACAGTTTTCCCGGCTTTCTATCGCCTCGCGGCGTATATTGTTTTTACCCTCTACAGTTCCGTGGAAAACGATCCTGTCCTGCTTATCGGAGGGGAGATATACGTTATATGTAGAAATTCCGGTGTTCCGCGAAACGTCTCTGGGAAGAAGCCACTTTAATGCGAGCAGATACTGCTCGGTCAGATGCTCATCGTCTGTTGAAATGCAAATGTTTCTCAGATTTTCTGATGTGAGCATCGTAACGGCATGATTGATAAGATAAGTAAGCTCCTTTTTATGAAGCCCTATAAATTTCTCTACTTCCGCCGCGAGCCTGCCGGGCTTTTCCGGATCATCCAGCACAGGCATATACTTTATAAGCTCTGCCTCCTGCTCCTCAGGCGTGAGGTGCGTGCGGAACAGCTCCGAACCGAAATACTGTTCAGGAAAGAAGCTGTCATCATATTCGTCAAACACCAGCGCGTGCGCGAAAAAGTTACCCTCCTCGCCGTTAATATCGCAGCCCGCATAGACGGACTGTATCGCGGCAAATCTCCCGTCGGCCAACCGCAGCGTCCTGAAAATCTTCGGGAACAGCTCAGGAATTGCCGGGTCACCAAGCTCCCGGGAATATTCCGTTTTATTATTCTTCGGCAGTCTGTAGCTTGAAAAACGCATAAGCTCTGAAAGATTCTCACGCGTAAGCCCCTGTGAACAGGAATAGACACGCATTCCCGGCTGGTTCATAAGTCCCAGCTCAGGCTCGGCTATAGAATGCTTTACCGAAGTATATATCATCTGATATACTTTCATATTTTCCCCTTCCACAAATTAACTGAATTAGTCTAGTTCCTTCTTGCCTGTGTATAGCTCATAGTATCGTCCTTTTTGGTCAAGCAGCTCGTCATGTGTGCCGCGCTCTATTATCTCACCGTTTTCAAGCACCATGATCGCATCGGAATTTTTGATCGTTGAAAGTCTGTGCGCGATCACAAATGTTGTACGGTTTTCCATAAGCGCGTCCATGCCGCGGTTTATATGCTGCTCCGTTCTCGTGTCAACCGATGAGGTTGCTTCGTCGAGAATCAGAATGGGCGCTTTTGACAGTGCCGCTCTTGCAATATTCAAAAGCTGACGCTGTCCCTGTGACAGGTTTGAGCCGTCGCCTGTCAGCATTGTATCGTATCCGTCCGGCATATTCCTGATGAACATATGCGCGCATGAGGTCATGGCCGCAGCCCTTACCTCATCGTCTGTCGCGTCAAGCCGTCCGTAACGGATATTTTCCATAACTGTTCCGGTGAAAAGATGCGTATCCTGCAATACCATCGCGATATTTGACCGCAGCGTTTCGCGGTCTATATCCTTCAGATTCACGCCGTCGATCGTAATTTCACCGCTTTGTATATCATAAAATCTTGTCAGAAGATTTATTATCGTAGTCTTGCCCGCGCCGGTTGAACCGACAAGGGCTATTTTCTGACCCGGATGCGCGTACATTGAAATATTTTTAAGTATCGTCTTATCCGGATTGTAGCCGAAGGTGACGTCTTTAAGCACAACGTCGCCGCGAACGCGATCAAGCTTTACCTTGTTGCTGTCATTTGCCGCCTCAGGCTCCTCGTCCATCACCGCAAACACACGCTCGGCTCCGGCGAGAGCCGACATGATAACATTCATCTGGTTTGATATCTCGTTTATCGGTCTTGAAAACTGCTTTGAGTAGTTTACAAACACCGTAAGACCGCCAATATCAAGCGCCGCAAATGACGTAGTGCCGATCTTGCCGAGCTTTGTGAAAAGCGCAAGCGTTGCGCCGATAAAAGCGGTTGCCGTATAGCTTATCTGAGACAGCGCGTTCATGCACGGTCCCATTATGCCGCCCAAGAAATTCGCGCGTACCTGCACATTTCTCAGATCCTCGTTAAGCTTTCTAAACTCGTCCTTTGCCCGAGCTTCATGGTTAAATACCTTTACAACCTTCTGACCGGTTATGGTTTCTTCTATATAACCGTTCACCGCGCCGAGTGCCGTCTGCTGCTTTCCGAAATACTTTCTCGTCCGCTTTGTTATAGCTCCTGCCACTCTTGCGATTATCGGCGTCAGAATTATTGTAACAGCCGTGAGAGGTATATTCGTTTTAAGCATCAGTGCAAGCGTTCCTATAAGGGTGAGGACGCCCGAAAAAATCTGTAGGATGGTCGAATCGAACATCTGCCCGATGTTATCGACATCGTTTGTGAACCGGCTCATTATATCTCCGGTGCTGTTTGTGTCGTAATATCTTACGCTGAGCTTCTGGAGCTTACTGAATAAATCGTCTCTTATGCGCTTTAACGTGTTCTGTGACACCTTTATCATTGTGCGCTGCTGAATGAATGCCGCTATTACTCCGGCAAGATAAATTCCTGCCATTATGAGCAGCATATGCGCAAGACTGCTCAGCTTGTCTCCACCCTCTATGGCCGAGTCAAGACCGTTTATTATAGGTCTCAGCATGTATGTTCCCGCAAGATTTGTTCCTGTCGAGATCAATACGCATATAACCGCCAGCGCCACTCTTGCCTTATCGCTGCCGATATATTTCAAAAGACGGAATATCGCCTTTTTCATGTCCTTCGGCTTCACCTTCTGCGCGCCGAAGCGTCCTGCCGGGCCGGCGCCCGGTCCCCTTCCCGGGGGTCCTATCTGCGGAGGCATCAGCTCACCTCCCGTTCCATCTGCGAATAATAGATTTCCTGATATTCGTGATTGGACTTTATAAGCTCGTTATGCGTGCCCTCGCCGGCGATTTTACCGTCGTTGAGCACTATTATCTTATCTGCGTCAAGAACCGAGCCGATTCTCTGCGCGATAATTATCTTTGTTGTATCTTTAAGCGTAGTCGCGAACACATGACGTATTTTCGCCTCTGTCGCAGTATCGACCGCGCTTGTGGAATCATCAAGTATAAGTATCTTGGGTTTTTTGAGCAGCGCTCTTGCGATACAGAGTCTCTGCTTCTGTCCGCCCGATACATTCACGCCGCCCTGACCAAGCTCCATATTATAGCCCTCGGTAAAGCCGCGCACAAATCCGTCTGCCTGAGCGGCAGCGGACGCTTCATATATCTCCTCCTCCGATGCATCTTCATCGCCCCAGCGGAGATTGTCTATGATCGAACCGGAGAAAAGCACGTTCTTCTGCAGAACCATGCCCACTCCGTCACGGAGCTTGTGAAGATCATAATCCTTCACGTTCACCCCGTCTACCAATACCTCGCCCTCTGTGGCATCGTACAGTCTCGGAATGAGCTGCACAAGCGAGGATTTACCGGAACCTGTCACGCCGACAATGCCGATGATCTGCCCCGGCTCCGCCGTGAAGGATACGTTATCAATAACCTTATCCTCACGGTTTTCATAGTATTTAAATGATACGTTTTTAAATTCCACGCGCCCCTCTGTGACAAGCTTGTCCTTTGCGTTCGCATTTTCGTCCGTAAGATCCGGTTCTGTGTTAAGCACCTCTGAAATTCTTCTAAGCGATGCGACCGCGCGCGTTGAGTTTATGATCATCATAGATACCATCATAAGCGATGAAAGTATCTGCGTTGTATACTGTACTATCGCACTCAGCGCTCCGACCTGCATCTCATGACCGACAACAAGCGAGCCGCCCCTGTAGAGCACTATAAGCGTTGTTATATTCATCGCAAGCGTCATTACAGGCATTGTGCATACAATGACTCTCAACGCGGCAAGGGTACTGTCGCGCAGGTCCGTGCTCGCCTCATTAAAACGCTCCGTTTCAAACCTGTCGCGCACAAACGATTTTATAACGCGCACATTCGTTATATTCTCCTGCGTTTTTGAGTTGAGGTTATCAAGGCTTTTCTGCATCCTGTCAAATCTCGGAAGCGCGATTTTCATAAGCAGGAAAATCGCAAGCGCTAAGAGCGGTATCATAACAAGCATGATCGACGCGAGCCTTACGTTGATCGAGAACGCCATTATTACGCCGCCTATTAACATACCCGGCGAACGTACCGCCATAATAAGCGCCATTCTCGTTATGTTCATGACCTGCGTTATATCGTTTGTAAGACGCGTAACAAGCGAGCCGGTTGAAAATTTATCTATATTCTTAAAGGAAAATTCCTGTACCTTGTCAAACACCGCTTTTCTAAGATCAGCGCTGAAGCATACAGCCGCCTTGACCGAGAAATAATGCCCGCCTATTCCGCCCGATACCTGGATCACAATACAGCCCAGCATTATGAGCGCCTGACGTATTATAAAATCAAGGTTTCGTCCGCTTAAGATACCGTCATCTATCATCTGAGACATGAGCTTCGGAAGGACGATCTCTCCGGCAACCTCTGTAAGCATGAGCAGCGGTCCGAGAATAAACAGCAGCTTGTACGGCTTTATGTATTGAAGATATTTTCTCACTTTACTTGTCTTCCTGTTTTTCCATAGCCGCTTTTATAAAAGCGGCAAAAAGCGGATGCGCATGGTTCGGACGCGACTTGAATTCCGGATGGAACTGCACTCCGATATAATAACGGTGTGACGGTATTTCTACCATCTCAACAAGCTTTTCGTTCGGCGACATACCGCTCGCGATAAGCCCCGCTTCCGTAAGCTCGGTTCTGTAATGGTTATTATATTCATAACGATGTCTGTGACGCTCGTATATAAGATCGCTTTCATAAATCTTCTTTGCGAGTGTACCATCGACTATCTTACAAGGATAAAGACCGAGACGCATTGTGCCGCCGAGATCCTCAACATCCTTCTGCTCCGGCATGAGATCGATTACCGGATGAGTTGTTTCGGGGCAAAGCTCGCTTGAATGAGCATCGGAATAACCGAGCACATTTCTTGCGTATTCAATAACGGCGATCTGCATACCAAGACAGATTCCGAAATACGGAATATCATTCTCGCGCGCGTACTGCGCCGCAAGAACCTTGCCCTCAATACCTCTGTCGCCGAAGCCGCCCGGCACGAGTATGCCGTCGCTGTCCTTTAACAGCTCGTCCGCTGTTTCGGGAGTTACCTCCTCGGAATTTACCCAGTTTATATTTACATTGATATGATTCTTTATTCCGCCGTGCTTAAGTGATTCAACGATCGAAATATACGCGTCATGAAGCGCGACGTATTTGCCTACGAGCGAAATGGTTACGCAGCGCTCCTCTGTGAGAAGCTCCTTTGCTGTCTTTACCATTTCGATCCAGCTTTCAAGCTTAGGCTCGGGATTATCAAGATGAAGCTTGCGGCATACTGTATTTGCAAGACCTTCGGCTTCAAGCGCGAGCGGAACCTCATAAAGCGTTTCAAGGTCGTTGTTCTCGATAACGCTGTCCTTCGATACGTTGCAGAACAGCGCGATTTTCTCCTTTGTGCCTTCCTCAAGCGGGTGCTCCGTTCTGAGAACGATCACGTCCGGCTGAATACCGAGGCTTAAAAGCTCCTTTACGCTGTGCTGAGTCGGCTTCGTTTTCTGCTCGCCCGATGA
Organism: Oscillospiraceae bacterium; assembly: GCA_022509005.1. Classification (GTDB taxonomy): domain Bacteria; phylum Bacillota; class Clostridia; order UBA1381; family UBA1381; genus Ornithomonoglobus. Next base: position 36,487 of record JAFLUC010000007.1, read on the forward strand.
TGAAAGATACGGAACAAGCGTGAGATGAATGTATATACAGTTCTCCTTGCCGACCTCTGTCTGAACCTGTCTTATCGCCTCTAAAAACGGCGTTGACTCAATATCGCCAACAGTACCGCCTATTTCCGTGATAACTATATCAGTTTCCTGATGCTTTGCGACACGGTAAACTCTGTCCTTTATCTCATTTGTGATATGCGGGATAACCTGAACGGTCTTGCCCTCATAATCTCCGTGACGCTCCTTATGCAGTACCGACCAGTATATCTTACCTGTCGTTACGTTTGAATTTATGCTAAGGTTTTCATCTATAAATCTCTCGTAATGACCCAGGTCAAGATCAGTCTCCGCGCCGTCGTCCGTTACAAACACCTCTCCGTGCTGATACGGGCTGAGTGTACCGGGGTCAACGTTTATGTACGGGTCAAACTTCTGCATAGTCACCTTATAGCCGCGAGCCTTTAGAAGTCTGCCGAGCGATGCCGCTGTTATGCCCTTTCCGAGTCCTGATACGACACCGCCTGTTACGAAAATATATTTTGTAGCCATTGTTTTTCTCCTTTTCTACGCTACGCAAAACTTTGTTTTGCTATGCTACAACTTGCAAGCAAGTTGTTCACCTTGTCAATTATCTATATGTTTCTCAACAAATCTTCTTATACGTTGTAATGCTTCCTCAATATTCTCAATCGAATACGCGTATGAAACTCTTATAAATCCCTCGCCGCATTCGCCGAACGCCGTTCCCGGCACTACCGCGACTTTTTCTTCCTGCAGAAGCTTGTTACAGAATTTGTCGCTCGTCATTCCTGTGCGCTTGATACACGGGAATATGTAGAACGCGCCGTATGGCTCAAAGCACGAAAGCCCCATGTCGCGGAAGCCGTCAACTATTATCCGCCGTCTGTAATTGTATTCACGAACCATTTCCTCAACGTCATTATCGCAGCTTCTGAGCGCCTCTATTGCCGCATACTGGCTTGTGGTGGGGGAGGACATGATGCCGAACTGGTGGATCTTTGTCATGAGCTTTATGATCCGCTCCGGTCCCAGCGCGTAGCCAAGCCGCCAGCCCGTCATTGCGAACGCCTTTGAGAACCCATTTACAACGACCGTTCTCTCATACATTCCATCGATTGCCGAAAACGGTGTATGCTTTTCATCACTGTAGCGCAGCTCGCCGTAGATCTCATCGGAAAGAACGAGTATATCCGTTCCTCTCAGAACCTCCGCGATCGCTTCAAGATCTGATTTTGACATCACCGCGCCGGTGGGATTGTTCGGGAAGGGGAGGATTAAAAGCTTAGTCTTGTCCGTTATCTTTTCCCTTAGCTCCTCCGGCGTGAGTCTGAAATCGTTTTCCGCCTTTGTTTCAATCACAACCGGCGTTCCGCCCGCCATGATCGTAAGCGGCTTGTAGCATACAAAGCTCGGCTCGGGTATGATTACCTCATCACCGGGGCACACAACAGCTCTTATCATAGCGTCGATCGCCTCCGAGCCGCCCACGGATACAAGCACCTGTGATTTGGGATCATATTCCACATTATACTTGCGCTTGTTGTACCGGACAATTTCCTCTCTCAGCTCCATAAGTCCGCTGTTTGCGGTATAATATGTCTGTCCGCTCTCCAGGCTGTATATGCCCGCCTCGCGTATCGCCCACGGCGTAACGAAATCCGGCTCGCCGACGCCGAGCGAAATAGCGTCCTTCATCGTTCCGACGATATCAAAAAATTTACGTATTCCCGACGGCGGAAGCGCGTCCACTGTCGGGTTTATCAATTTGTCATAGTTCATATGGTTATCACCTGTCTTATATCTCTCTTATCATCCTTAAATATTATGCCCTCCTCCTTGTACTTCTTGAGTACGAAGTGGGTGGTTGTTGAAATGACCGATTCCATAGGAGCGAGCTTCTGCGCGACAAACAGAGCTACCTCACGCATAGACTTTCCCTCGATCATAACGGAAAGATCATACGCGCCCGACATTAGATACAGCGCCCGTACCTGAGGATAGTTATAAATACGGTTCGCGACCTTATCAAAGCCCTCGCCGCGCTGCGGCGTTACGCGCAGATCGATAAGCGCCGTTACAACCTCGCGGTCTGTTTTATCCCAGTTTACGATCGTCTTATAGCCGGCAATTATATGGTTGCGTTCAAGATCGCTTATTTTCTCCTCAACCTCATGCATAGGTATTCCGAGCATTCTTGAAATTTTTGCAATATCTACTACTCCCTGTTCCTTGTCCAGGATTCGTAAAAGCTCATCCATTTTCATTTCCTCCGATATAATTATCATAATTAAGTACACACTTTCTATTATACAATAAACGATAAAAAAATGCTATACCTTTTTGAAAAAAAGTTCTACAAATTTTAAATATTTTTTTAAAGTTTACACATCTATTTTACAAGAATATACACTCTGTCCGGCAAAAAGGAAATCTTATAATAATATTTACAAATCGATTTACTTGTGATATACTTATATATATTTTAAAAGGGGGAATTATTTTGAAGCATATAAATAAAATAATTTCCGCAGCGGCGGGCGCGGCGATTTTGTTTTCGTCATCATCTTCGTTTGCCGCAACGGGAGATATTGCGGGAAATCTGTATTATACGGATATTAAAACTTATATATACCACTCGCCAATCACATCGTATAATATCGGCGGCAAAACTGTTATTGACGCAGAAATATTAAACTGGCACTACGGCTTTGACGTCTACTGGATCGCCGAGGACAGACATCTTGATATCACGGACAAGGGCGGTGATTTCAACTCGCTCCAGGCAATGGGCGGCGGGCTTGTTGAATCCGCCGAAGGCGAGGTCGGAACGGTTTTCGGTCCGTACTATGAAACGGATATTGTCACAACCTTAAACGGTTCTCCGATCGAGAGCTACAATATCGGCGGCAGAACCTTTATAGTTGCAGAGGCAATGCGCGACTTTGGGTATAATGTCGACTGGGACGCGGACGCGCGCACCCTCACGATAACAAAGCCTATGGATTTTTACAAGATAGAAACAGATTACGGCACGATAAAGTCAACCTATGACCATAAAAGGAAGACCGCCTATGTCATAAGCGAGAACAATCTTATTCTGACTGATGAAAACTACGACCAGTATGAGTTGGAGCTCAGTTCGGGGCAGACTCTGCAGGGTCCGGGCGTCGGAGACAGCTATATCAGGCTTTCCGATGTTCAGGCGGCGCTTAATGCCGAATGCAGCTTAGTTGAGCAGACGATTGTATCTCACACTGACTGGGTGAACGGAATTTCGTATGACACACCCTACTACAGCTACTATATTGACCTTAAATTTAATGAGAGCGATATGCCCGAAGCAAAGCCATCCTCCGGAACAGCAGGGCTCTTCGGTCCTCGTGTACAAGCGGATATATATAGCCTTCCCATAGACCTTGTCGTAAACGGCGAAAGCGTTCCAATGCTTGCTATAGCCGGAGGCAAGACATATGAGACATATGTCTGGATCGTCGACGGCAAGATCTATATCCCGAAATATACTTTTGCAAAACTACTCGGTTATCAATACTGATTCAACGCAAATGGCTCAACCTTTGACAGGGATTGGGCCGTTTCTATTATTTTCAAATACAAAAATAATAGTTGCTTTTTGGAAGGCGATATGGTAAAATAGGATATATATGTATTACTTCTCAAGGAGGAACAGAATGGCAAATAAAAAACATGATACGCCGGACGGGGTTGTCACACTCATGGACGATCTCGGCAATGAGGTGCACTTTGAATATCTTGATATAATCGAATATGAAGGGATCGAATATGCCGTATTGTTCCCGCTTGATGATGACAACAATCAGGTCGCTATCCTGCGCGTAAATTTCTTTGACGGCGAAACAGAGGAGCTTTCGGGCGTTGAGGATCAGGAAGTGCTTGAGGCTGTATTTAAAATATTTATAGAAAACTACAAGGACTGAATAAAGAGGAGGTCAGATATGGAATATACAACACAAATGGACGCGGCAAAGAAAGGGATCATAACGCCCGAAATGGAGATTGTCGCAAAAAAGGAAGGAATATCGGCGGAGGTACTGCGCGAGCGCGTTGCGCGCGGTTCTGTTGCGATACCGTGCAATAAGCTGCATAAGTCGATCAGCCCTGAGGGCGTTGGCGAGGGTCTGCACACAAAGATCAATGTAAATCTCGGAATCTCAAAGGACTGCACCGATTACAGCGCCGAAATGGAAAAGGTTAACATGGCGGTAAAGATGAAAGCGGAGGCGATAATGGATCTCTCCTGCTACGGCAAGACGCACGAATTCCGTCAGAAGGTCGTAGAAACGTGCCCCGCAATGATAGGTACGGTTCCGATGTATGACGCCGTAGGCTATCTCGATAAGGAGCTTGCCGAGATCACCGCTGACGAATTCTTGGAGGTTATCGAAGCGCACGCAAAGGACGGCGTAGACTTCATGACGATCCATGCCGGAATAAACCGCCGCACCGCCGCGATCTTTAAGGAGACAAAGCGCCTTACAAATATCGTATCAAGAGGCGGCTCGCTCATATTCGCATGGATGGAAATGACAGGAAATGAAAACCCGTTCTATGAGTACTATGACAAGGTTCTTGATATTCTTGAAAAGTATGACGTAACGATCAGCCTCGGCGATGCGTGCCGTCCGGGCTGTAATCATGATTCGTCAGACGCTTCGCAGCTCACAGAGCTTATCGAGCTTGGAATTCTCACAAAGCGCGCATGGGAGCACAACGTTCAGGTAATGGTTGAAGGTCCGGGACATATGGCAATAGACGAAATTGCGGCAAACATGAAGCTTGAAAAGCGTCTTTGCCACAATGCGCCGTTCTATGTATTGGGACCGCTCGTAACGGATATCGCGCCGGGCTATGACCATATCACATCGGCAATCGGCGGCGCGATAGCAGCCGCAAACGGCGCTGATTTCCTTTGCTACGTTACACCGGCGGAGCATTTAAGGCTTCCTAACGCGGACGATGTAAGAGAAGGCATCGTTGCGGCAAAGATAGCCGCGCATGCCGGCGATATCGCAAAGGGTGTGCCGGGCGCGCGTGAGATCGACAATAAAATGAGCGACGCAAGACGGCGCGTATGCTGGGATGAGATGTTTGAATACGCGATCGAGCCCGAAAAGCCTATACGCTATTACAACGAGCTCCCGCCCGAGGAAAAGCACACCTGTTCTATGTGCGGCAAGATGTGCGCGGCGAGAACTATGAACAAGATCCTTGCCGGCGAAAAGGTTGATGTAAAATAAATTTAAAATAAAGGCGGTGATCCTATGAAAGATGTAGTAATTATAGGCGGAGGTCCCGGCGGACTTCTCGCGGCGAAAACAGCTGCGGAAAACGGATTGAGTGCCGTTGTAATCGAAACAAAAAAATCATATGATAAATTAAACCGCGCCTGCTCGCAGCAGTTCATTTTAGATGATGATTATGAAGGCGAAGGCGTTGAGGTTGGCGACGGGGTTTTAAAATTCCCGAAAAGCGGCTTCACGGTTCCTTATACCGGAAAGCTTGTTCCGGTATATAACAAGTATTATCACTCACCAAAGGATAAGATAATGCGCTTCGCAAGACAAGACGGAAAGGAGCCGTTTTCATATAAGTTTGATAAGCAGTATATGCTTAAAGAGCTTTACACCATCTGTAAGGACATGGGCGTTGAGTTCATTCTGGGAACGACCGCGTGCGGTGGTAAGGATAACGGCGAGTATGTCGAGGTAGAGGTTAAAAACGCGGACGGAACAAGCGTGGTTAACGGCAAAAAGCTCGTTATTGCCGAAGGCGTGAATGCCGCTATGTGCGCAAAGTTCGGTCTGAATGAAAACCGTCCGCATATAGCAAGCGCGCTGACTGTTAAATATGTTATGAGCGGAATAAGCGGCGTAGAGAACAACAGCTGGAACTTGTATTACGGAAGGGCGTATAAATCAAACGCGGCAGTCATAATAGGTCCGAGCTTATACGGCGACGGCATTTATGAGGTTACTATTACAGGTGACGCTAAAAACAAGCCGGATGATATTTTTGCGTCACTCTGCACCGACAGCCCGCTTAAGGAAAACTTTAAAAATGCAAAGCTTGAGCATAAGATGGGATGCATGGTCAAGGCGTATATGTCAATGATGAATCCGTGCAAAGGAAATATTATTGCGATCGGCGATGCGGCAGCGTTTGTAGAGGTAGAGGTGCAGGGCGCGTTTTTATGCGGCTACCATGCGGCTAACGCAATAAAGGCTGAGCTGAACGGAGAGAACGGTTTTGAAGAATATACAAAATGGTGGCAGGAAGCGTTCGAGTTTAATAACGGCGATCATCTGAAGGTGTCGCAGGGCTATGCGCTGGTTCCTGTATATTCCGATGACGAGCTGGACTATTTATTCGGGCTCGTAGAGGGCGAATGTCTGTACGGTACATATAGCCAGTATAAAACGCCAAAGCTCATGTGGGATGGTTTCTTATCCCATGCTGATAAAATAAAGGCGGAGCGCCCCGAGATGTATGAGAAGATTGAAAAATTAAACAGCATGTCACTTGATGCTGCGATAGGAAAATAAAAACATATATAATAATATGCTTGAAAGAATAAATTAAAGCTGCCGCTAAATCAACGCGGCAGCTTTAATTTTTCAGGTTGACACGAGCGTTTCTACTTCTTCTTTTTTCTCATCAGCCTCATTCGCCGATTATCTCTATTCCATCCGGGAAATTCCGTATTGCAAGCGCACAAGTATTTGTCAGCCTTATATTATCCTTTAAAGGATACGCAACTTTTCCACGCTTCTCCCCTTCTGCCAGGTGTACATCTAATTTCGTGTCTATCAGACCCAGATTGTCAGGTATGTTATTAGCAAAAATAAGGCTTCCTGCACTTACACCTACTACAAAACCGTCTGTTTGGATATACTCCATCAGAGTCTTATTAAATCCGGTTTCATTAATCCTTTCAAGCAAATAATAGGTGTCTCCGCCGCACAAATATACTACATCATACTGCCCAATATCTTCTGTTGTCATTCCGGTATGTAAATCATATACTTTAATATTTTTATCCTCAATACCACATTTTAATAAGTCATTCATACATTTCGGCAGCACTTCTATCGCCGCTGCATTTACAGCGGCTGTAGGAATAAATAACGCTTTTACCAAAGACATATCTTTGTTTATCGTGTCCATAAAATACTCTTGTATTTCTTTTGTTTCTAATCCTGCTGATGTTAATAATACTCTCATAACTACTCCTATTCTGACCAGTTCATCTGTTCATCTAAAATCCCCATTTTCCGACATTCGGCGCACACGTAATCTTTTTCTGTTTGATTTCCAATATGATATTTTAAGATCTTATCTCTGAATACAATATACTTTTTGTTATCCGCTTTGAAATCAACAAACCAATTACCGCCGTTATCAGGATTTGATATCATAACCTTAGAAATCCGCTCCGGAAAATCGGGTTTGTCACTTGTAAAAAATAGCACTGTCCAATATTTGGGCTTTCCGCCGGTATGCCATAATTCAATCTTGTGTACATTAAGAAAATCAATAATATTTTCATCATCAATACTTTCCTTAATCAATACACCCTCATAGATTTCTGTTTTCTTTTCCTGAATTGCATTACTGCCGCAGCTATGCGCTTCTTTAACCCCGTTTATTGTCAGTTCATCTTTCAGCAAAACATCTATAGATACATGAAATATTTCGCTCAGTATCAATAAATTTTCTGTCTCCGGCAATGCGATATCCGCTTCCCATTTAGAGATAGATTGTCTGCTTACGTTACATATTGACGCAAGCTCTTCCTGAGTCATTCCGTTCTTTTTTCTCAAATCTGTAATTTTCTCTGACAACTTCACTGCAGTCACCTCCCACTTCTGTTAATCTAATAATATTATACCAAATAATAATATTATTTACCACCACTTTCAAAGTGCTTTTCCGCAACCTTTGGTTGCTTATATAATGTTAGAATATCTTTTCGGAAACGCATCATCTGCTGACTATGATAAAATGACCACAAAAATATGCTAATGGCTTGCATATAGCAATACATTGTGGTATAATATAGCTATAGGATGCGATGATTATAGCTAAAACATCAAACATATTTGCTCGCGTTGAGCCAGACAAAAGAGCAGGCAGAGTAGTATCATCACATACAGTTGGTGAGAAAAGACAGGAGAAATAATTGATGGAACCAATATATGGTGCAATACTGGACAAGGGTGAAAAGTACTATACATATTTACAGAAAGTATTTGACGCAATCGGAAACAGGCAGACGGAATATAATTGGCTTATAACCGACTGCGAATGTTACCCGAAGTCACCGGAAACGGAAAGATTGTTTTCACAGGAATACTGCCTCTTAAGCGGCGACGAGTTGACTGATATAATAAAAAAAGAAGATTTTCAATGGATATGGGCAGTGATGTCGGGATTCAAAAAAGATATTCCTTTCGAGGAGATTATGAAACACCCTCTACCGCATGCTAATGAGTACGAAGGCTTTTGGAAAAATCCGCTGTCGATACAGCATCCGCTTGCAACTGTTGAAATTGTTCCGTGGGACAGTACATTAACTTTGGTTTTGAGTGATGATAAAAGTATAGTGGATGCATATATGGCAGCATTTCCGTTAAGCCACGATTTAGCCAAGTATAACAAACAAATATAATAAGCGAAAAATATGGAAAGGAGCATGAACAATGCCATTTATTGATTCAAAGATCACAGTGCCGGTTACGCCGGAAAAGAAGGAAAAGATCAAATCAGAGCTTGGAAAAGCTATAACAACGCTTCATAAAACCGAAACCTATCTTATGGTAGGAATTGAGGATAACTATGATTTGTGGATGGCGGGAAACAAGCTTGACAAAGGTGCATATGTGTCGGTAAGTCTTTTCGGAAACGCGTCATCTGCGGACTACGATAAAATGACCGCAAAAATCTGCGGCTTATACGAGCAGGAGCTTGGAATACCCGGCAATGCGGTCTATGTCACCTATCACCCCATATCCGATTGGGGCTGGAACGGCGGTAATTTTTAATAGAACAGACAAAGAGCTCGCAGGATTTCAATTCCATGCGAGCTCTCTTACTTGTTTCTTATGTATTAATCATGCAGCTTTCTGTTGTCTATAACGCGCTTTGCCTTGCCCTCGCTGCGTTCGATCGACTTCGGACGGAGCAGATGAACCTTCGCGCCGATGCCGAGCATTGAGCGGAGCTGCATTTCGAGCTTTTTCTTTTCCGCCTCAACATCGCCTGTGAATTTCGGGCTGAGCTCTACGTTTATATCAAATGTATCTGTATTGTTAACTCTGTCAACAATAATCTGATAGTTCGGTGATACCTCAATACTGTTTTTGAGAAGTACCTCCTCTATCTGTGACGGGAATACGTTTACGCCGCGGATGATAAGCATATCATCGGTTCTTCCTGCCGGCTTTCTCATTCTTACGTGAGTTCTGCCGCATGCGCACTGCGCGTATTCAAGACGGCAGAGATCGCGTGTTCTGTATCTTAAAAGCGGCTGACCTTCCTTTGTGACCGTGCTTAAAACAAGTTCGCCGAATGAACCCTCCGGCAGAACCTCGCCGGTATCGGGATCGATGATCTCAGGGATTATCATATCCTCGCAGATATGCATACCCTTCTGTTCCTCACACTCATACGATACGCCCGGTCCCATGATCTCAGTCAAGCCGTATACGTCATGCGCCTTTATGCCGAGCGCTTCCTCTATCTGCTTGCGCATTTCCTCTGTCCACGGCTCCGCGCCGAATATACCTGCCTTGAGCTTGAGCTGATTCTTAACGCCCATCTCCTTAACCGTTTCGCCCAGGTACATTGCATATGACGGAGTACAGCAAAGATGCGTGCTGCCCAGATCGCACATGAAACGAATCTGACGCTCAGTGTTGCCTGATGAAGTCGGGATTACCATTGCGCCAACCTTTTCCGCGCCCTGGTGCGCGCCCAAGCCGCCTGTGAACAGACCGTAGCCGTACGATACCTGAACGATTGAATTCTCATCGCCGCCCGCAGCAACGAGCTGACGCGCAAATCCGTTTGCCCACTGGTCAAGGTCGTTTCTCGTATAGCCCGAAACGATCTGCTTGCCTGTCGTGCCTGATGATGCCTGGATTCTTACGATATCCTTCTTAGGTACAGCTAAAAGCTGGAACGGATAGTAATCGCGCAGATCCTGCTTTGTCGTGAACGGAAGCTTGGAAATATCCGAAAGCTCCTTTATGTCCTCCGGTTTCACACCTGCCTCGTCCATACGCTCGCGGTACATCTTCACATTCTCATAAACTCGCTTAACCTGCCACTTCAGATTTTTGAGCTGAAGCTCTCGTATAGCCTCGCGAGACATGGTCTCGATTTCCGGCTGAAAATAATTGCCCATAAGGTGTCCTCCTTTATATATAAATTTTTATCCGTAAATATATTACAGATTATAGCCTAATTCAAACGCCTTAAGATTAAGGTCTATA
>JAFLUC010000070.1 GCA_022509005.1 Oscillospiraceae bacterium
AACAATCTGCTTGCAGATTGTAGCATAGCAAAACGGAGTTTTGCGTAGCGTAGAAGGGAGTTAACACGTATATAGATGAAACCAATGGTAGCGATAGTCGGACGTCCTAATGTGGGCAAATCGACGTTATTTAATAAAATATCCGGTCAGAGAATAAGTATAGTGGAAGATACGCCCGGCGTAACTCGTGACAGAATATATTCTGAGGCATCCTGGCTTGATAAGCATTTCACTTTGATAGATACAGGCGGTATCGAGCCGCTTTCAAAGGAGGAGATTCTAAGAAAGATGCGCGAGCAGGCGCAGCTTGCGATAGATATGGCGGACGTTGTAATACTTGTTGTAAACGTAAAAGACGGTGTTACGGCAAATGATGTTGAAGTATCACAGATGCTTTTAAAGGCAAAGAAGAAGATTGTACTTGCCGTAAATAAGTGCGACAATATAGGCGATCCGCCGTTTGAGTTCTATGAATTCTACAACCTCGGTCTTGGCGATCCGGTTGCGGTTTCGTCAACAAACGGTCTCGGACTCGGTGATCTGCTTGATGAGGTTACAGCGCTGTTCCCGTCGGATGCCGATACAGAGCCGGAGGATGACGTTATAAAGGTAGCGATTATAGGACGTCCTAATGCCGGAAAGTCCTCAATGATAAACAGAATAATAGGTGAAGAGCGCGTTATCGTTTCAGATATTGCGGGAACAACGCGTGATGCGATAGATACGCGATATGAGCGGAACGGAGATAAGTTCCTGTTTATTGATACGGCTGGGATCCGCCGCAAGAGCAAGGTAAATGAAGCGGTCGAAAAATTCAGTGTGATCCGCGCCTATGCGGCAGTTGACAGAAGCGATGTATGCGTAATAATGATTGACGGCTCCGAGGGTATTGCCGAGCAGGACACAAAGATTGCAGGCTATGCGGATGAAAAGGGCAAGGCGTGTATATTTGTAATAAACAAGTGGGATATTGTCACGAAAAACGATAAGACAATGAACGAATTCAAATACAAAATTCGTGAAACCTTCGCTTTCATGCCATATGCGTCAATCTTATTTACAAGCGCAAAAACAGGTCAGCGTGTTGATAAGCTGTTTGATGAAATAAAGAAAGTAAACGAGCAGCATAAGAGAAGGATAACAACCGGTATGCTCAATGACGTAATAAACGAGGCGACTAATAAGCAGCAGCCGCCTTCTGACAAGGGTAAGCGTCTGAGAATTTATTACGGAACACAGGTTTCCGTTGCTCCGCCGACCTTCGTGCTGTTTGTCAATGACAAGGAGCTGTTCCATTTCTCCTATAAGCGTTTTATGGAAAACCAGATAAGAGAAAACTTCGGCTTTGAGGGCACTCCTATAGTGATTCTCATAAGAGAAAGAAATAAAAAAGATCAGTAGGAGGGATTGACGTGCAATTAGTATCAGCAATAGTAATGGCAGTTGCCGCATACCTTATAGGAAGCGTCAATTCGTCAATTTTGATTTCGCGTATGGTTTCCGGCAGGGATATACGCAAAAGCGGCTCAGGTAATGCTGGAGCGACAAATATGCTCAGGACAATGGGTAAGAAGTATGCTGTAATTACGCTTATAATTGATATCTTAAAAGGTGTTATAGCCGTGCTTATTGCAAAGAGATGGGGATCGGCTTTTATACCTCAGATGCCGTATATTGCAGGTGTTTTTGTTGTGTTAGGTCACAATTTCCCGGTATTTTTTGGCTTTAAGGGCGGAAAGGGTGTTGCAACATCGCTTGGCGTTCTCTTAATGCTTGATTGGAAAATCGGATTGATTGTGCTTGCTTTTGCGCTTGCTGTTATGGCAGTGACGCGCTATGTGTCACTTGGTTCAATACTCGCTGCTGTGCTTTTTGCCATTATTGAAATGGTGATTATGTCGATATATGATGAGTTTGATATTATAAAGACAGTATGTGTTATTGTTCTTGCCGGGCTGCTTGTTGCGCGGCATCACGCTAATATAGGCAGATTATTCAGCGGCACTGAAAATAAGTTAGGCTCAGGAAAGAAGAGGTCATAAGTATGAAAATAGCGGTAATAGGCTCCGGCGGCTGGGGTACGGCGATAGCTGTGCTTTTAGCAGGCAAGGGCAATGATGTATATATGTGGTCATGGATACAGGAGGAAACGGACCGTCTGAATGCTGACCGTGAAAACAAGGAATTTCTTCCGGGTGTAAAGCTGCCGGATAATATTATATGCACTCATGATATGGGCGCGTGCATAGATGGCGCAGAGGTTGTTGTAACAGCCGCACCGTCGCCGGCAACAAGAACAACTGCAAAACAGATGTCGCCATTCGTAAAGCCGGGACAGAAGCTTGTAAACATCTCAAAGGGACTTGAAGGCGAGCTCAGATTATCCGAAGTATATAAGCAGGAGATACCGCAGGCTGATATATCCGTACTAAGCGGACCGTCGCATGCCGAGGAAGTCGGACGAGGTGTGCCGACAACTGTTGTTGTCGCTTCGGACAAAAAAGAAACGGCAGAGCTTTTGCAGGATGTGTTTATGACAGCATCTTTCAGAGTCTACACATCTGATGATATAACAGGCGTAGAGCTTGGCGGCGCGTTAAAGAATGTAATTGCGCTGTGCGCCGGCATTTCCGATGGATTAGGCTATGGCGATAACACAAAGGCGGCGCTTATAACTCGCGGCGTTGCGGAGATCACGCGTCTAGGTGTTGCCATGGGCGCAAGAGCCTCAACCTTTGCGGGCCTTTCCGGGTTGGGCGATCTTATCGTTACAGGCACAAGTACGCTTTCTCGCAACCACACAGCCGGCGAACTGCTCGGTAAGGGCATGAGCCTCGATGATACGCTTAAAAAAGTACATATGGTGGTTGAAGGCGTTAATACAGCAGAGGCGGCGTATAAGCTCAGCAAAAAATATGGTGTAGAGACACCGATAATTGAACAGGCATATAATCTTTTGTACAAGGGAATAACCCCGGAAGAGGCGGTAAACACATTAATGACAAGGCAGAGGACTTCTGAATAAGGAAGGAAATAACATGGATTTATTCATTTTTAACGATATCGAAAATGACACGACCGTACGCGCAATAGTAGAAAAGGATAATTTACCGCTGCTTCGCGCTATAGTGCGATTTGCCGAAACAGAGGGCGTAACAGACGACAGCATTCGCGAGTATGTGTGCTCGCTGCTTGCCAACGATGAAAATATTTTATCGGACCTTGCAAAGTCCGGCAAGAACATAGGTGAAAATCTGAGACAGTTCGCTAAGCTTGATATTGATATGATATATAAAAAGCTGCTGTCAAAGGCGGCGGTTAAATATGTTGCATCTGATAACGATACGGGCTTTTATGCGGGATATATCAATTCTATAAGGTCGATAACAAGCGCAAAGAATTCGGAAGAGCTGCTTTCAAGCCTTATTATGCACTATAGAACGCTCGGCTGCGGACTGCTTGCAAAGTACATCGCATTCAGATTTGACGGTGAAGAAATAATCGGAATACCGGACACGGACCCGACCACGTTTGATGATATTGTAGGCATGGAGCACCAGAAAAAGGTGATAATTGAGAATACAAGAGCGTTTATTGACGGCAAATTCGCTAATAATATGCTGCTTTTCGGAGACAGAGGAACAGGTAAATCCTCGTCGGTAAAGGCCATTTTAAATATGTTTGCCGAAGAAGGACTCCGGGTTGTAGAGCTGCCAAAGAGCGCTATAACGAAAATTCCGGAGCTTACAAAGCAGCTTGCCGCATCACCGCATAAGTATATACTGTTCCTTGATGATCTGACATTTGAGCGGCACGATACGGAATACCGCGCGCTCAAAATAGCAATGGAGGGTCAGATACAGGCTGATTCGGGGAATACGATTATATATGCAACCTCGAACAGGCGACATCTTATCCGTGAAACATGGGCGGACCGTCAGGGGGATGAGGTTAACGTAAACGATACAAAGCAGGAAATGCTTTCGCTTGCAGAGCGGTTTGGAATAAGTTTGTTTTTCCCTGCGCCCGATCCGAAGGAGTATTATGAGATTGTCCGCGTTATCTTAGAGCGCAACGGTATAGAGATGACAGAGGAGATCAAGAAGGAGGCAAACCGCTGGCAGATGCGCTACGGCGGCAAGAGCGGACGCTCGGCGAAGCAGTTTGCTTTGGATTATATAAACAGACAATAAATTAAAGAAAGGGAGATTAATTATGCGTAAATTTATAAGCCTGATTTCGGCTGCTGTATTATCGATGTCACTTGTGTCAATGCCGGCACAGGCAGCAAACACAGCCGTAATTGCTGTATATGATTCAGATAATATTCTGGTTTACAGCACAAACACATCGAAGACAGACAACGTATACAGCTTCCGTCTGCCTGAAGAATTTGAAGGCTATACATATAAGGTGTTTAATGCGGATGCCGAATATACAGTTGCATACGGGGAAGCAGTTCACGAACCGGCTGAGGAGGTATTGCCCGAGCCAACCGAGGAAGTAACAGAGATACCAACCTCTACACCTGAAATTACTGCCGCACCGCAAAAAACGCCGTATCCGGCAGTGTATGAAAAGGCGCTTGACGCAGTGAACGCTCCTGCGGTTGTTGATACTGTCAGCGAAACGATTATTGACGGCGAAACATATTATGTAACAACCATGCTTTATCAGGGTGTTGAGATAAAGTCAAATATTCGTGACACTGTGGTAATTGAATCAGCTCCGTCATGGAATGATAATCTGAGGGGTCAGAGCGCTGCCGCTCTCAAGGAGGGCGATGTTATCCATTTCACCTGTGATTTGCAGGGCAGGATAAAGAGTATTGAATTTATCTACAGACCCGATTTTACAGATTATGTAAATGCGGGCGGAGATTACGGAAGCAAATTTTCAAAGCTTATCGGCAGAGATAACTACAGTACATTCTATTTCGGCGTACCGGTAAAAACAGCAAAGGGCTATATGCTTCTTGCAGATGCGTCGGGAAAGACAACTGAGATTGACCTGCATTCGGGCACATTTGTGTATGCTGTTTCAAGGGGCAGACGCGGCAGCGGCGTTTCGTTTTCTGGTACAGGCTCCGGCGCGATTGGAAATGTGCATGTAATCAGCAGCAATTTTGACGATAATGATAATATTATTTCTTGGGATGATGCTGATACATCGATCTATGCGCTTGCAAGAGTAAGGAACGGCACGGCAACGGAAGTAATAGTATTTGAAAACTAAGCAATAGTGCACAAAAAATATCCTGATTTTCAGGATATTTTTTATTATAAAGGTATTGACAAAATACACCCTATAAGTTATAATGTGTAAAGTAAAAATGATTTACAGCGAGGTATGTGTAATGGCGAAAGACATGAAGCTTGCGTTTCTGCTTGACTTCTACAGCGGATTGCTTACTGAGAAACAGGAATCCGTTCTGGACTGCTATTATAATCAGGATCTGTCGCTTGCTGAAATTGCCGAGGAAATGGGCATAAGCCGTCAGGGCGTTATGGCATTTTTAAAACAAGGCGAAAAGCACCTGCGAAGCTTTGAAGAGAAGCTGGGGCTTGCGGAAAAGTTCAGCGAAATAAGCGAGGGACTGCATGAGATGCGTATTGAGGCTGAGACGCTTAAAGAAACCGATAAGCGTGATAAATTTATAGACCTGATCGATAAGATATCCGCTGTAATTTAATTATATTGAAAGGAAGTGCAGAATATGGCTTTTGAGAGTCTTGGCGAAAAGCTCCAGGGAGTATTCAAAAAGCTCAGGGGTAAGGGTAAACTCAGTGAAAAAGACATCAAAGACGCAATGCGTGAAATAAAGCTCGCACTTCTTGAGGCTGACGTTAACTTCAAAATCGTTAAGGAGTTTGTAAATAAGGTTTCAGAAAAGGCGATCGGTGTTGAAATACTTGAATCACTCACACCATCGCAGCAGCTTGTTAAAATTGTAAATGACGAGCTTACAGCAATGATTGGCGGAGAGGCATCAAGACTTGAATTTTCAAGACGGCCGCCGACTGTAATTATGATGTGCGGTCTGCAGGGTGCAGGTAAAACAACCGCAACGGCAAAGCTTGCGCTGCATCTGCATAAGCAGGGCAGAAGACCGCTCATGGTTGCCTGTGACGTTTACCGTCCGGCGGCTGTTAAGCAGCTTGAGGTTCTGGGCAAGCAGATAAATCAGCCGGTGTTCCAGTTGGGAACAGATATAAGCCCGGTCAGGATCGCAAGGGAAGCTGTTGAGTATGCGATCAAGCACGGTAATGACCCGGTAATCCTTGATACAGCCGGACGATTACACATAGATGAGCAGCTTATGCAGGAGCTTTCAGATATTAAGTATGAAACCGTTCCGACAGAAATTTTACTTGTAGTCGACGCTATGACGGGTCAGGATGCGGTAAACGTAGCAAAGACATTTAATGAGCAGCTTGATATAACAGGCGTTATCCTGTCGAAGCTTGACGGTGATACGCGAGGCGGTGCAGCGTTATCTGTAAAGCAGGTAACAGGCAAGCCAATCAAATTTGCCTCTGTCGGTGAGAAACTCAATGATCTTGAGTTGTTCCACCCGGACAGAATGGCATCAAGAATTCTCGGTATGGGCGATATTCTTTCGCTTGTTGACAAGGCGCAGGCTGAATTTGATGAAAAGAGCGCAGCCGAGCTTGAGGCAAAGATAAGGAAGCAGCAGTTTGATCTGGACGACTTCTTAGAGCAGCTTAATCAGATAAAAAAGCTCGGCTCATTTTCTCAGATACTCGGAATGCTTCCGGGTATTGACAAGAAGATGCTCGATCAGGTTGATACCGAGGAGAACGCAAAGAAAATGCTCCATACAGAGGCTATAATTCAGTCGATGACATTGGAGGAGCGGCGTAATCCGAAAATCATCGGTGCAAACCGTAAAATACGAATTGCAAAGGGAAGCGGAACAAGAGTTCAGGATGTAAATCAGCTTCTGAAGCAGTTTGAGGAAATGCAGAAGATGATGAAACAATTCTCAGGCGGAAAACAGCAGAGAATGTTAAAGCGTCTGAGAAAGAAAAAAAGATAATTAATATATTTATTGATTATACAACAGAACTTTATGCAGGAGGTGAAAATACAATGGCAGTTAAAATCAGATTGAGAAGAATGGGTGCAAAGAAGGTACCGTTTTATAGAGTAATTGTTGCAGATTCAAGATCACCGAGAAACGGTAGATTTATCGAAGAAATCGGAACATATAATCCGCTTACAAACCCTTCAACAATTAATATCGATGCTGACGCAGCTAAGAAGTGGTTAGCAAATGGTGCTCAGCCTACAGATACTGTTAAGGCTCTTCTTAAGAAATCCAATATTATCGACTAATTAAAATGTTGCTAAACGCGGGGCATTACCGGAGCAGGTGGTGCTTTGATAAGCAACGTTATTACAAATGGAGGGCGAATATGATGAAGCAAGTTTTAGAAATCATCGCCAAAGCGCTTGTTGATAATCCGGAACAGGTTAATATCACAGAGATTGATAACGAGGACAGCACGATTACACTTGAACTTAGAGTTGCCGAAAGCGATATGGGCAAGGTGATCGGAAAACAGGGCAGAATTGCAAAAGCACTCCGCACTGTAGTAAAAGCTGCGGCAAGCCGTGAAAACAAAAAAGTTTCGGTCGATATCGTATAATTGGTCAGACCAAAAACGAATATCACAATCGCAGGCTGTTTCAAAGAAACAGCCTTTTTTGTTAAACCCGGACGAAAGGAAATACGACTATGGATAATAATTTACTTGAGGTTGGAAAAATAGTTAATACCCACGGTTTAAGGGGCGAGGTTAAGGTTACGGTATGGATGGATTATCCTGAGGATTTTGAGGAGCTTAGTACCGTATATCTGAAAACGAGAAAGGAAACACTTTCTCTTACCGTTAAAAATATAAAATACCAGAAGAACAATCTTATCGTTAAGTTCTCCGAATTCAATGACATAAACGAGGTTGAGCAGTACAAGAACTGCATTTTGTATGCAGACCGTGACGAGCTAGGTGAGCTTCCCGAAGGAACTCACTATATAGTTGATCTTATCGGTCTTACAGTATATAACGAGGAAGGCGAAAAGCTTGGAGTTATTGCGGATGTGTTAAATACCGGCGCGAACGATATCTATGATGTTAAGCGGGAGGGAAAGAAGAATCTTCTTCTTCCTGTAATTGATGATGTTGTAAAGGAAATAGATGTTGAAGGCGGCAGAGTTACAGTTCATGTAATGGAAGGTCTTGATGATGAGGTTTGATGTATTGACCCTGTTTCCCGATATGTTCCGCGCGGTGCTCGGTGATTCGATAATCGGACGAGCTGAAAAAGCGGGTCTTTTGGAGCTGAATTTCATAGATATCCGAGATTTTACGCAGAATAAGCATCGCAAGGTCGATGACACTCCGTACAGCGGAGGCGGCGGAATGCTTATGTCACCTGAGCCTGTTTATGCGGCGTATATGAGTATTGCAGAGGGGCTTAGCTATAAGCCATACACTATATTTATGTCACCGCAGGGCGAGGTATTTAACCAGGATAAGGCAATCGGGCTTACAAAGCATAACCATATTGTGCTCTTATGCGGTCACTATGAAGGGATAGACCAGCGTGTGCTTGACGAGATCGTTGATGCGGAGATCTCACTTGGTGACTTTGTGTTAACGGGCGGCGAAATTCCGGCAATGGCGGTCATTGACGCAGCGGCAAGACTTATTCCGGGCGTGCTCGCAAATGACGGTTCGTTCCAGAATGAATCACATTTCCAAGGACTATTGGAGCATCCTCAATATACAAAACCGCGAGTTTGGCATGATAAAGCGGTGCCGGAGGTGCTTTTATCGGGTAATCATAAACTGATAGAGCAGTGGAAGCATGAGCAGTCACTTTTGGCAACCTTGAAAAAGCGACCTGATATGCTTCACGAGACATGGCTGACAGAGGATGATGTATTATTTTTAAAAAAACATATGGAGGTGCCCGATGAAGTTTAAATTTAGTCGTAAGGCGGGGATTGTAACATTTATTACAGCCGTTGTCCTATTTGCAATAGGCGGACTTATCCTTGACCGAGTACATGATAACCGTTTTACTATAGAGAAGCTGCCTGAAGATGAGCAGAACGAGATTTCGGAAGTGAAATCAGATTCTGCAGTAAATCCAAATCCTGACGCAGAAGAAAAGACGGACGGAAAGATCAATATAAATACGGCAAGTGTAGAAACCCTTACAGAGATTAAGGGCATAGGACAAAAAACAGCCGAAAAAATTGTACATTTCCGTGAAGCGAACGGAGATTTTCAGTCAATAGAGGAAATAACAAAGGTAAGCGGAATAGGTAAGAGCAAGTTTGAAGATATTAAAGAAAATATATGTGTAGAATAGTATGAACATTAACGAAATAATAAACACTGCCGTATCGGAGGGCGTAATAAAACTTACGATAAGCAAACCTCAAAAGACGGCGGTATATAAAAAAATAACTGTCCGTAAAACTGATAAGGGTTATATTGCCGAGCAGTTCACAGAAAAGCAGGCGTTTCATAAAAATTTGAAGCATGATGAGCTTGTAGAGTTTATTTCCGATGCAACAAAGGATTTTATGCAGCTGAATATGTGGACAAACGGTGTTGAACATATTGTGCTCATATCGAAAAAAGGTCATGTGTCGTATAAGAAGAAGCGAACTGAATCCTGCTGCATGACGGAAAAGTCACAGGACAGAAAGAAGCGGTATATCATTGAGGAGGGCACAATCGTACCGCCGCTTGTAGATATGGGCATATTCACGCGCGAAGGTAAAATTGTCCGTACAATGTATGATAAGTTCCGACAGATAAACCGCTTTATTGAGCTGATAAATGATGAAATAAAGAACAGAGATTTTAAATCAATAAATATAATAGATTTCGGATGTGGAAAGTCGTATCTCACATTTATTGTATATTATTATCTCACCGAGATCATGCATATCGATGCGCATATCATCGGACTTGATCTGAAAGAGGATGTAATAAAGGAATGCAATGAAGCGGCGAGACGCTACGGCTATGACGGACTGAAATTCGAGGTAGGCGATATAAACGGCTATAAATGCGAAGAAAAGCCGGATATGGTTATAACGCTTCATGCTTGCGATACGGCAACGGATTACGCGCTGTATAACGCAATCAACTGGGATGCTAAGCTTATCTTTTCTGTCCCCTGTTGTCAGCATGAGCTGAATAAGCAGATGGAAAGTGACCGGTTTTCAATACTTACGCGCTATGGCATAATAAAGGAGCGCACGGCGGCTCTTATGACAGACGCGATACGCGGAAATCTTTTACAGTATAAGGGCTACAGCACGCAGCTTCTTGAATTTGTAGATATGTCGCACACGCCGAAAAATATTCTTATTCGCGCTGTAAAAACAAATATTTCCGCAAGCGCAAAGAAAAAAGCGCTTGATGAGGTTGAGTCACTTATAAATGAATTTGGTTTTGACCAGACGTTATATAATCTGTTAATTAAATGATATCGTACCTTCTATGGGTACGGTATTTTTTTGTATAAATTTGAGCATAATAAATATAAAAAACAGTAAGGAGAAAAAGTGATGGCGGATAATATAGATGTATCGTCAATGATTGACGGATATGTTAAGAAAGCGGAAAAGGCTCTTGAGGAATTTTTGAATATGGATCAGGAACAGATTGACGCGGTTGTAAAGGCAATGACTCTTGCGGGACTTGAAAAGCATATGGAGCTTGCAAAAATGGCGGTTGAGGAAACAGGACGGGGAGTGTATGAGGATAAAATAACGAAGAACATGTTCGCAACCGAATATATTTATCACTCGATAAAGAATGAAAAAACAGTCGGTGTGATCGCGGTAAATGAGCTGGAGGATTATGAGATAATCGCAGAGCCTGTAGGTATAATATGCGGTGTAACGCCTGTTACGAACCCGACATCGACAACGCTTTTTAAAGCGCTTATTTCAATAAAATCAAGGAATCCGATAATATTCGGATTTCACCCTGCATCGCAGCGGTGCTCGGCGGAGGCGGCAAGAATCGTATATGAAGCGGCGGTAAAGGCGGGAGCACCAAAAAACTGTATACAGTGGATAGAGCATCCGTCGATTGAGGCTACAAACACACTTATGAACCATCCGGGTGTTGCGACAGTGCTTGCTACAGGCGGCAGCTCAATGGTGCGCGCGGCATATTCAACCGGTAAGCCGGCGCTTGGTGTAGGACCGGGAAATGTGCCGTGCTATTTCCATAAGTCATGCGATATAAAACAGGCTGTAAATGATCTTATTCTCTCAAAATCATTCGATAACGGCATGATATGCGCCTCGGAGCAAGCAGCTATTGTGGATAAGGAAATTGCCGATGAGTTTGAGCGACTAATGAAAAGGGGCGGCTGCTATTTCGCAGATGATGAGGAAATAAAAAAGCTTTCGGATTTTTGCGTTGACGCCGAAAAGAATGCGATAAATTCGGAAATTGTAGGAAAACCTGCAGCCTGGATTGCAAAAGAGGCGGGGCTTACAGATGTGCCGGAGGACACAAAAATTCTTGTTTGCCGAATTGGAGGAGTAGGGCGGGATTATCCGCTCTCGCGCGAGAAGCTCAGCCCTGTTTTAGGCTATCTTATTGCGGAAAATAAAGAGGAGGGATTGAAGCTTGCCGAGCAAATGCTTGAGTATAATGGTATGGGTCACTCTGCGGTTATACATGCGGAGGACAAGGCGGTAATCGAGGAGTATTCCTCACGAATGAAGGCAGGCCGGCTTATTGTGAATTCGCCGTCATCACACGGCGCAATCGGCGATTTGTATAACACAAATATGCCGTCACTGACGCTTGGCTGCGGCAGCTATGGCGGAAACAGCGTCA
>JAFLUC010000071.1 GCA_022509005.1 Oscillospiraceae bacterium
TACTGCATGAAGTGCGAAGAGTATGCCGAGGATGCAATTCTCGCGGTGGAGCGAGTGAGCTATATTTTTGAGATGTAGGAGGTGTCTAAGATGTGTGACGTTGATTATTTCGCAGATGAAGAAGAACTGCGCTGTGACGAATGCGACGACAGAATATACCGCGATGATAATTATTATCGCGTGAAATTCAAGATATTCTGCTCGCACTGCACAGATGCAGCCGCAAAGGCGATATTTGAAGTTGAACAGGAAAATTACCTGTGTGTAGCAGAATAAGGAGGTGAAGAACAATGCAGAATCTGTTAGCGATAGCGGGAGGGATTTGGATAAGCTTTGCTGTGGTTAAATGGGTAGTAGCAAAAGTACATAATATCAAGGAAGCCAAGAGACGCCGTATACGTCAGAAGCAGCGCCTGAGAAGCTGCCGGAACGGTTACAGACCGGCATCGATATTGATCGCGAATAAGCATCAGGCGGCAGCAAAATGAAAAGCGTCCGCTGCAACGGACGCAATTCGGAAATGTTATGAATTCAATTGATATCATTATTATTATACCACATTTCCGAATAAAAGTCAACTATTTTAGAAAGGGAATGAAACAATGAATGAAAATAATAACAAAGTTCTCGCCATAATGGATCTGGCTATGAAAATATCGCAGAACAGCGAGACGGATATAGATGTGGATTACGATGGAACTTTCAACCGTATTTCTATAAGAGGGTATCGCAGAGGATGGAAAGCAAGAAATGCTGACTCGCATGTTTTCGACGATAAACACGGCGGTCACGCCCCGAATCTGTATTTGGATAAACAGCGCATGCAATACAGTGATACGACATTCGACACGGCTCTCGCCGAGCTCGAATCAATCTGGGAGGGTATTTGTAATGGACAAGCTAAGAGCGAAAGCGAAAGCCCGGAGGCGTGAAGAACGCGTCAGAGCGGAGCGGGAATATAAAAAGGATCTCGCCCGGTGGTTTAATGACAAGTTCAAGGAGCAGGGGCTAAAACATAGATTCAAGCCTAATGAAATCAGCAGAGCGTACAGAAATCTGCAGCGTGAAATAGCCGAAGAAGCTGTTGTAACAAATTCAATTATAACACTGTATGTAATGCGCCGGTTACACAAATTCGGTGCATTACGGCTTCACAGATTAGCCGGAGAGATAACGGTATTAGTAAGTGATATAGGGCTTGATCGCAGAACATTACCACAGCTTGAGGAAGCACTTCGCAATGATGCACATCTCGACTACTGCGATTATTGGAACAAGGAAGCGATTCCCGACGTGCACGGAGCGAGCGCGCAAAGGCGCAATCTGCTTATTGCCTCAGCACAGCACACGCTTCCAATACAGCTTACGGCGATATTTTACACACTGTTTCCTGTGGGTTCAATATCACGTAAATCCGTCCGTATGGAGCGTATAACACAGAATATATGCGGCACTGTACGCCGTGCTATCGAGAGCGGCACAATAGATGCGTACCGGCGAGAGTTGGAGGGATGCGGATTGAAGATAAGTATGAAAGGTCAGTTCGGCTCGAACAAACTGAGCGAGGAAGAATCAGACCGATTACAGAGGAGGATTATAGCATGAGTGATAATTTGAAAATTTATAATGCCGTTGCGACAGTTCCCGAAGGTGCAAAAAAACAGATAGCAGGCGGCAAGATTAAGGGCTTTACGGATATTAACCCGATGTGGAGAATAAAAATGCTCACAGAGCAGTTCGGCCCTGTCGGCATAGGTTGGTATTATGAAATCACAAGTCAGCGTCTTGAACCATATGAAGACGAAATTGCCGCATTTGTTGATATTAATCTGTATGTCAAAATAAACGAAGACTGCGATTGGTCAAAGCCTATTGTTGGAGTGGGCGGCAGTAAGTTTGTGACGAAAAACAAGAACGGAGCAGAGATGTCAGACGAATGTTTTAAAATGGCATTGACCGACGCTATTTCGGTAGCATGTAAGGCGTTAGGCTTCGGAGCTGATGTATATTGGGCTAACGGTAGAAGCAAATATAATCAGGAACCGGAAGAACCTCCTGCTGAGCCGATAACCGATAAACAGAAATCTCAGATTAAGGAAATGCTCAAACAGGTGGCAGCAGCATATGGCACAACTCCGGTTAATGTCTGTACAGTGATGGAGAAGGATATAGGCGCGGCAGTCAATGGCATGAGCGCGAAACAGGGTATTAAAGCAATGAGATATCTAAGTCAATGTCTGCAGAATGCAACAGGTAAAGCATCATGATTGAAACACAATTCAAAAAAATTGATATGCCTAGAGTGATGGTATGGACGGCTCAGGCGTTTCCACAGCTCAAAGATAACCGCGAGTATGTAATCACAATAAAGGAACGCAAGAAGCCCAGAAGCCGTAACGCGAACGCATATGCATGGGTATTGATAGACAAGCTTGCAGAGTTTTACGGATTAGAGCCTGAGTACATATATAAACAGGCATTGCAGAATATCGGTGGGGTATCGGTTGATATATCGGTACTCCCCAAGGCTGTTGATGATACGATCCGCGTATGGGAATCACGCGGTATGGGTTGGCAGTGCGAACGTATAGGAGAATATGACGGCGGCGTTGATTTAAAATGCATATACGGTTCAAGCGTATTTAACACGCGTCAGATGTCACAGTTAATCGACGGTATTGTAAACGAATGCAAGCAGGTCGGAATTGAGACAATGACACCTGACGAGCTGGCAAGATTAAAAGCCGCATGGGGCGATTATGTTGAAAAAGGACGATAAATGCTTTATATGCGGCAGAAACCGTCATGCAGGACTTGAGTTACATCACATATTCGGCGGAGCGAGACGGCGATTGTCGGATAAGTATGGGCTTGTAGTGACGTTATGCCATGACTGCCACAATGAGCCGCCGTTCGGAGCACACCACAACAAAGAAACAATGCTGTATCTTCATCAGGAAGGACAGCGCATGGCAGAGAAGAACGGCATGAGCCGTAAGGATTTTATAAAAATATTTGGAAGGGGTTATTTATGAACAGTGTTGTATTAACAGGACGCTTGACCAGAGACCCGGAGCTGCGTACGGTTCCGAGTGGAAATCAGGTCGCGTCGTTTGATATAGCTGTTGATCGCAGATTTGCAAAGGAAGGTCAGCAGAAAACCGATTTTATCCCATGTCAGGCATGGGGTAAAACAGCGGAGTTTATCTGTAGATGGTTCAGTAAGGGTAAGATGATTTGTATATCAGGCAGATTACAAATGACACAGACCGAGAAGGACGGAAATAAGCGTACATATTTTAATGTTGTTGCAGATAACGCCGAGTTTTGCGGGAATAAGAGCGAAAGCGATCAGTACAGACAGCATATGCCGAGCTATAACGAGCCACAGGATAACGGCGGATTTGTGGATTTAGATTTTGATGGAGACGGTGAAGAAGATTTGCCGTTTTAAAGGATATTGATTATGGACTACATAAAACAATTAAACGCATTCTGGAAATGGCGCGAGCTGCACGATATTTCACATACGCAGCTCGATATATATTTAGCATTGCTCGACGTGTTCAATCGTGCGTTTTGGAAGCCGGAGCTGTCGATTCCGAATCGAACTATAATGAGTAAAGCGGATATATCAGACAAGAAGCAGCTCGCCGACGAGCGGAGTAAATTGGTAGAACTGGGGCTTATAATTTACACTACGGGCGACAGAAAAAAAGCGGGATCATACAGCATAGTTACCCTGTATGATACCGAGGAACAACCACAGAACAACCCCGAAATTTCCCCGGATTTTCCCCCGGAATTACCCCCCATAAATAAAACAGAAAACATAAAACAAAAAACTAAAACAAAAACAGATATACATACGTCTGCCGACAGCGACAGCGTTGCAATCCAAACGGTTTTTGATGCGTATAACGATATCTGCAAAAGCTTGCCAAAGGCTGAAAAGCTCACAGATAAGCGAAAAAAGCAGATAGCGGCAAGGCTTAAGACCTACAGTATAGAACAGATCAAGGAAGCCTTTATCAGAGCTGAGCAGTCGGATTTTATGAGAGGTATAACAGGTAATTGGAGGGCAACACTGGATTGGTTTATGGGAAATGACGGGAATATTTTAAAGGTAATCGAGGGCAACTATGATAACAATTCTACCCCCAAAATTCCCCCGAATTTTACCCCCAATAATACCCCCAATGAAATGACCCCGACCGAAGGCGTAGACGAGATACAAGCTGCGTTCATGGCGGCATATCAGAGGTGATAATATGAGATGGTCGGCAGAGGAATACAATGAATACTTGAATCGCATCAGAGGTGCGACAGCAAAGCCAAAGCCGAAAAATAAATATAACGCTAAAAAGATATGGGTTGACGGCATATGCTTCGACAGTCTGAAAGAAGCAGATTATTATTGCAATCTGAAACTTCTTCAAAGAGCCGGAGCGATAAAGGGCTTTTGCCGTCAGGCGCGGTTTGTGATAACAGAAGGTACCGACAACAGCAACCGGGCTGCCGAATATGTCGCGGATTTCGTAATCTTCGACAAAGATGATACGGTACGGATCGTAGATACAAAAGGCGTGGAAACGAAGGTATTCAAGCTGAAAATGAAAATGTTCCGGGAGAAGTACCCGGATCTGGCAGTATTGATTGAATGAAGGAAAGAGGAAAAATCATATGAACGCTGAACCGTGGACAGAGTTTGAAACAGCACTTTACGAGGTAGCAAAACGGCAGCCGAAGCTAAATCCAGTGGATTATGAACAGCCGTACCGATACCCGAACGGAACTATGCGGAATAAAACGTATATAAAGCTGCATGATGAAATATTCTACTGCTATAAATGCGGTACAATTCCGATAATGCAGCAGAATCCGCAGACAAAGCAGTATAGGGCAATATGCCCGAAGTGCCGCATATACGCCACGGACGGCGTACAGCCAGATAAGCATAAGGCGTATGTTATGTGGAATGAGGAAATGAAACGGAATTTGAGTTAGGAGGAGTTGGAGCAATGGAACGATACAGCGATACGGCGATAGATATAATCAATGATCTGCATGCTGACAGACTTGACTATCATTCAGAATACATGCCGCTTATTAATGCGGCTCAGGTGTTAGAGGATTATGAGAACTTAGAGGAACAGGGTAAGTTGATAAAACTTCCTTGCAAGCCGGGAGATACGGTGTGGCTTATTTATGACAGTTATATAACAACAGCGAGGGTTTTAGCTCTTTACATTGACCAAGCCGGAGGACTGTGCGATCTAAGGATAAACACGAACAAAGAAACATCCACAGGTTTTCAAGGTGTAATAAACAAGGATAACTACACTTTTAATGATGTATTCCTCACCAAAGAAGAAGCGGAGGCGGCATTGAAAGGAGCAAACAATGACCAGAGCTGAATTATTACAAATCGCAAAACCGATATTATTCAATGCCGAAATGGTGCAGGCGATATTGGATGGCAGGAAAATGGTTACACGGAGAGCGGTAAAGCATGATACAGAGGCCGTGTTGAGCAGCGCAAAATACCGTTTTGATTTTTCTGACGCAGAAATAATTAAAATACGTTGTCAAGAACCATACAAACCCGGCGATATTCTGTATGTGCGGGAGACATGGCAAGAAGCGAGCATGATGTCATTCGGCGAAGAAAAGACACATGATTATATATACAAAGCAGACTATGATTATCAATCATTAAATTCATGTGATGATAGCGGCGAAGAGATGTTAACAGATTTTCCGTGGTGCGTCAAATGGCGTCCATCAATACATATGCCTAAAGAGGCGGCGCGGATATTCCTGCGTGTGAAAAGCGTTCGAGTGGAGCGGCTGCAGGAGATTACAACTGACGAGGCAATCAAAGAAGGCATCGACTTAGAGGATTTAAAGCCACTTGGCACTATTACGCATGCGAATTATGTACAGGAGTTTGCGACAATTTGGAACAAGACTATTAATAGGGAAAATACAGACTTATATGGCTGGGACGCAAACCCGTGGGTATGGGTTATAGAATTTGAACGTGTGGAGGTAACAGAATGAGAGATATATTATTCAGAGGCAAGCGAAAAGATAACGGAGAATGGGTTGAGGGATATGTTGTTCATCAAACAGATTTCTATGGGGATAAGGTAGACCGATATTTTATAATCGATGGAACAGAAACCAATGACTACGACATAGGTCCCGCGTATGAGGTCATCCCTGAAACTGTAGGTCAGTACACCGGCTTGAAAGATAAGAACGGCACAAAGATATTTGAGGGTGATATTTTATCTGGATTGTTTTTGTTCGGGATGGAGGTTAAAGCTGTTTGTGCGTTTCGTGACGGTGCATTTGGGGCCTTATGGCAGCGGGGAAATATTGAAGTATTCAACGCATTCACAAGTGTATGCAATGTGAAATGGGAAATCCTCGGTAATACACACGATAATCCTGAATTGATGGAGAAGGCAAATGGATAAAGAAAATAAGAGAGCAGAGAAAGCAAGAGCTTTGCGATATAAAAAAGCAATGCTCGCAGAGCTGAATATCGAGTATATCACTGATCGCCTTTCGGAAATTTCCGAGGACTGCGATAATGTACGGTACCATATCGACAGCAATGACGGAACGCTTCTGAACGCGCTTGACGGTGATGAAGACGAAGAATTTGAGTTCAAAATAATGTTCTGCGATTTATCAGCAGAATGCGAAGAACTATACGATATTCTGTATGACACACCGATACCGGAACGGTTTGATGATGTTTTTGTCGGAATTATGATGAACGGAAGAAGCGCGTTTACTATGGTAGGCTATGACGGACTTGAAGAGGATTACTTTTCATTGACGAACTATGAAGAGAAATTGACGGAAAATGAAGCCTGCAAGCGGCTCAAGCGGCTTACCAAAGATGAGCTTATAAAGACGTTCGGTCAATGCTTCGGTATCGCAATGTCGTTTCTGAACGTGCAGCAAAAATATCAGGAACTGCAGGCGGCGTTTGATATTATACGGAGTGAAAACACGTCATATTTGCAGATCATACGCGATATCGACAAGGCCCATGAGGCGGCGGAGACTGATGGATGGAGCAAGTGGAGCGATAGCTACAGGCGATTTGAAAGTCTTACAAAAGCGCTGCCGGATAAAGCGTGGATAGAATAAAAAAGGCGGTATCAATTACCGCCCGGGCCGTCCTGACGTTCACGCGTATCGGGAACCTCAATCTTCCCCTTAATCTCGGATGGCTTAATATTATTTTTGGATTTACAACCACAATTACAATTATTTTTGTCTTTATTCATAGTATCAGCTCCCTTCGATATTAGTATGAGCTGTATTATGAAAATCATTTAAGACAAAATCAGGAAAGAGAGGGACAATAAAATGAACCGTTCAATATTAAAATATCCCGGAAGCAAATGGCGAATTGCAAAATGGATTGTATCAATGATACCGGAACATCACAGTTATTTGGAGCCGTTCTTTGGTTCAGGTGCGGTATTATTCAATAAACCATCGAGTCGGATTGAAACCATAAACGATATGGATAATGATGTTGTTAATCTGTTTAATATCGTTCGAAATAATCCGGTACCACTTATTAAAGCTGTCGAAGCTACACCATATGCACGGGAGGAATATGAAACCGCACACGCTGGCCGCAATGACGATGTTGACGAAATTGAGAAAGCGCGGCGTTTCTTAGTCCGCTGCTGGCAAGGTCACGGCTTCCGGACAACAGGAGAAAAAGTCGGCTGGAAAAATGATGTGCAAGGCAGAGAAGCGGCGTATGCCATGAGACACTGGAATAAGTTGCCCGAATGGCTGCTTGATGCATGCGAGAGATTGAAAAATGTACAGATAGATTGCCGGCCGGCAGTTGATGTAATAAAACGGTTCAATTATCCGAATGTATTTATATACGCAGACCCGCCATATGTTTTATCTACGCGCTGCCGAAAGCAGTACAAGCATGAAATGACAGATGATGATCATATCGAATTGCTTCGGGTGCTGACCGAGCATAAGGGCAAAGTTATTATATCCGGTTATGATAATGATTTATATAATACATATCTGCAGGGATGGGAAAAACGTAGTATATCATCAGCAGATCAGCTATCCAGACCGAGAACCGAAATGGTTTGGATGAATTTTAGTAAGGAGGACAAAGTATGACAAACGAATTTAGAGAACTTACATCACGCCTTGCCAAAGGGCTGAATTTCAAAGGCGGCTCGATGTGTTTGATTACATCTGCCGAGGATGAAGATTATGTGAATGTTGCAATCAAAGGCTGTTCTGATGCCTTAACGGTCGGTATATGTAAAACAATAAACATGATGCTCTCTCAAATGGACGATAAAGAAGCAATGATGGCACGTGACAAAATCAAACGGCAGCTCATAGCTGACGAGGAACGATGGTTTCAGCGTTCGCTGATTGGCGATGAAAGTGAGGCGGAATAAATGTATTTCACACAAGGACTAATATTCGGATTAACAATAGGCACGGTGATAGGCGGATTTATAGGTGCGGTTATCATGGCGGCTGTGCAAGTAGGCAGACGGCGCAAGGCTGAAATGAATAATAAAAATTGCAGAAATTGCAGGAAGCATAAAACAATGGAATGCCCTAATTCAGCGGAGTGCTATGTATTTGCCATTAAACCACATTTTGAACCAAAGGAGGATACACAATGACAAAGATAACAATACATATCAACGGAAAAGAAATCGCTGCACAAATCAGCGATGAGGCGGCAGTGGAGCTGTTGCAGGGGAAAAAGACAGGATATGAGCGGGTAGCGAAAGGCGAGGAATATTTTTGTGAAGATCATGACGGTTTCACTGTATCTTGTATCGAAGATGGTTCAGTGACTTGCAATACAAGATACAGAAATGGAAATTACACAAACGATCATACCATAGGTCAAGGTAATACCAGAGCGGATAAACTTATAGCTCAACTTCGTCAGTGGCAGGCGCTCAATGATGCGCTGGTGGATTGGAGTATCTTACGTAAGCGCAGATGGTATATTTGGTATAATTACGAAGATGAGAATATCGAGGTTGCCTGTCATAGATCCGGTAGGGATATGGCTGTAACATATTTCTCATCCGAAGAAAAAGCCAAAGAAGCAGCAGAGGTATTTCATGACGAGCTAACATGGTATTTCACGGAATATCGGAGTCGGCTTGATGAACCGGTCAGAGTGAAGGATACACAATGAATCAGTCGCCAAGATTTATTGAGCGGACATGCATTATATGCAAAGAACATACCGTAATGATAAAACAGACTTACGACACACGAATTTCGGATTGGCGGGATTGTCAAAAACCTATCTGCGAGGAGTGCTGGGGTTTGCCGTCAAAGGAAAGATTTGAAAGGATGATACACAATGACACCAGATAAACACGGCAGATACACAGACTGCCATTTCCTTAAGAAAAGCGGTATCCGGCAGGATTGCACTGCGTTGAAGGATTTCTATAACGTAGACGACATTGAGAACCAATGTAAGGGCTGCCCGTTCTTCAAGACGGATGAGGAATTTGAAAAGGGATGGGCGAATAGAAAAAACAGAAAGTAAGGGGAGGTGAGAATATGACACAATTCCGTGTTTCAAAAGCGTTGATAAAAGCTGGGGTATCAGAAGCAGAGCAGCATATCATATTCGGCGAATGCATGAAAAAGAAAACGCCGGAGGAGGTCGAGCGGATAAAACAGCTGTGCGAGGCGGTGGGTGGACAGTGGAGTAAAGCGCTGTATCGGTTTTTAACAGATATGTATATAAACCATATCTACATATGCATGGAATACGGAATACCTCGCGAAACACTTTTTGACTTGAAACGCAGATTTTACATAGAGTGGTCAAAGAATAAAACCATAAGGAGGAGAATATGAAGCTACCTCAAAACGCCATGCTGTTATTAGGACGAAAAACAACTTATCCAATAGCGGCTATTCACTTTAAAACGAAACAAGTTACACTTAAAGAAAGCGATAAAGTATATAATACTGTTTCTATAAAAGATATTTGTTTTGACTATTCGGGATTTGACGAAGAAGATATTAAGAATTTTCATGCAATGTTTAATTGAATGTAGTTCAGAAATATAAATTTACCATAAACAGTCTTGGTGATATAATACCAGGCTGTTTTTTTATTTTTTTTTTTTTTTTAACTGCGGAATAACTCGCACTGCTTTTGTGTTATTGTGGCGATATGGGAATCCATAAATAATTGTTTTTCTCTCTTTCATAATGCGCCGGGGAGTTAATCCTCGACGCGTTGCAAAGAAAGGATTGGAGGTGGCAGTATGGCAAAAGGGAAGAAAACCCCACCGGAGATTATTCATATGATAATGGAGCTGTATGCTGCCTGCAGGAACGCGAACGAGGTAGCGCGGGAGCTAAATGTACCGGAGTCAACGGTTCGGAAAGTTATCAAACAGAATGAAAACACCAAGGAATTTGCGGAACTATGCGCACAAAAAAAGGAATTGTTCAGCCAGAAGGCAACCGAGATTATTAATTCAGCGCTCGAACGGCTGCAAAGGGATATAGAGGATCCTGAGAAGAATATTCCGGTCAATCATCTTACTACTGTTATAGGTACACTATACGATAAACGCGCATTGGCTGAGGGTACAGCAACAGAGAATGTGAGCATAATGGGCGATGTAGATATAAACAAATTAGCGGAGCTGGCAGGATATGAAAAGAAATGATGATGAATTTGCGTTAGCGTTACTGCGTGAGAGCTATGCATCGTATTGTTATTTCGTGCATAAGGGGCAATGGATAGACAGTAAATTCCATACATTTCTGGCGAATACCGTACAGGAATTTATAGAAACGGATACAGGACATCCATACGACATATTGGTATTATCCACACCACCGCAACACGGCAAGTCTATGACGGTTACGGAAACGCTGCCATCGTGGTTCGTTGGGAAATATCCTGATAAGCGTAGTATAGTAGCCTGTTATAATGATGATTTTGCGGGCAAATTCGGACGCAGGAACCGTGCAAAACTGAACGAATACGGAAAGTATATATTCGGAATTAAACTATCAAAATCATCTGACCGTGATATTGAGATTGCCGATTGCAGAGGCGGCATCATAACACGCGGTATAATGGCGGGCATTACAGGCAACCCGGGCGATTTAATCATAATCGACGACCCGGTAAAGAACAGGCAGGAAGCTGACAGCGCAACGTATCGCGAGCGTGTATGGGAGGAATGGCAGAATTCTATAAAAACTCGTACTCAGGCAGGAGCTAAGATTATCGTTATTCAAACGCGCTGGCACGAAGATGATTTAGCCGGACGAATTATAAAACGTGAGCCGAATGTTACAGTAATTAACATTCCGGTAGAGGCGGAGGGAAATGACCCGCTCGGCAGACCTGTAGGAGCGGCACTGTGCCCGGAAATAGGCAAGGATGATGAGTGGTTAAGGCAATTCAAAGAGGGCTATTCTGACGGTTCCAGAGCCTGGTATGCGTTGTATCAGGGGCATCCGACGGCTGAGGAAGGCAATATTATTAAGCGCGAATGGTGGCAATACTACAAGGAATTGCCAAAGAGGATGCCACTAATATCTATATCGGTAGATGCAGCGTTTAAAGGCAAGAAAGATAACGATTTTGTTGCAATTGAGGTATGGGGGCGATGTAACACATCATTCTATCTGATTGATATGATTGAACAACAACTTGATTTTCCCTCTACAATGCAGGCGATAAAAGCTATGGCAGCTAAATACCCGGAATATAACAGCATTCTTATAGAGGACAAAGCTAATGGACCTGCGATAATATCA
>JAFLUC010000072.1 GCA_022509005.1 Oscillospiraceae bacterium
GGGAGCTCATTCCATCATCAGCTTTTGAGCTGATGGCACCTGTAAAATCGCTTGCGTCTGTGATTTTATTACCGCCTATACGCAGCTCGCCAGTCTGGTTATATCTATCAAAGGTGCAGTAGACAAGCTCGTTACCCTCCGCGTCCTTTACGCTGTATACAAAATTCTGCTGACCAAGCGACGCCATATTAACATCAAAGCCAATTTTAACATTATTTTTGAGCGGCTTATCAAAATCAACAGTAAGCGCGCCGGAGGTTGTGGTCTCAGCATTGAATTTAATATTTTTATTCGCTGTGTCATATTCCGCTGTGCCTGAAATTACCGGCTTGTTATATCCTTCCTGTGCAGGACCTGCCTCATTGAAATCCCATGTCGTTGACGGAGATACATATTCTTCAACCTCATCATACACAGGCGGTTCGGTATCCGGTGTAAACGTAAGTGATTCTATATAGGTACTGCCTGAGCGGTATCCGAAATAATATGTTTTTCCTTCAGCCGCATTGCTGATTTCCACCTTATTGCCATAGGTTTTATATGTATTGTCCTCATAACACCCTATTGCGCTTCCTGTTGCAACCAGGGCCCCGTTCGACGGTGCCGTAAAAGCAATATATGATCCCTTATTGGCATGATTGCTTCCGTTAGTCGCGGCACTGCTCTTTAAGTACACCTTTCCGTCCGCGCTTACATATGTTCCCTCATATGTAAGATTTGCGGTCGTATATTCATCAAGCACAATAATGTCATCCGCTTGTCCGTAAGATGTATCTGCGCCATCCTTTACAAGCTGCTTAAAATCGCAGCTATACGAGCCATCCTCGGCAATCGTCATTATTTCAAGCTCCGCGTTCTCCGCTTCGCCTTCGGCAAGCGCGCCAAGCGGCGATATAACACTCGCCCCAAACATCGCCATCGCGGCAATATACGCGGTTGATTTTTTTATAATTGATCGCATAAAATCTGCCCTCCCTGTCTTAATATTTTCATGCTGTTAATTAGTGCAACACGACATACAAGGAGAGAGATAATTATTATGTATGCCGTGCTGCATATTTGCATGTTAATAGCATCAAATTAGAATTTGAATTTAATTGTTGAATTGAATAGTTACCATTACAGCTTTTCCGTTCTGCTTCGTAATCTCGTCAATTTTTGTCTGAGCCTTGCTTTGAGCAGCGCTAAAGTCTGACCCTGTTACTATATTCTCCACGTCGAACCCGGAGATATTCATAATTGGCTTTTCAAATTTCATTATTATTTACCTCCTGTCATTATTCAACCGATACAGCAATCTTTTTGATCTCGGATTGAAGCTTATCTACAACAATGATAACACTTATGGCTCCTTGATATTCACCGTTTTCAGTTACAGTAGCTGTACTTGTTTTCTCCGTATTATCTCTAAGTGTAACTGTCGCTTTTACTGTGCTGAATGACACATTTGCGCCACCCGCTTCCGCCTGCCAGATTGATGCACCATCACCTGCTTCATTTATATTGGCAATACACTCTGCGCCTACCGGGGTTATTTTTACGTTGTCTATATATACTCCGCCATAGCTGCCGCTGGGAGCTTTTAATATAATTGAGCCTAAGCCTGTAATTCCTGCATCTGCAAACGACAGTGTTTTATTCTCATATACTGTAGTATTATCCGATATACGCGTAAGCTTTATATCCGCCTGTTGATTCTCAAAGTCCGGAATAAGCTCCATATGAATCCAACCGGTACCGTTTCTGTTTCCGCTGTTAGCATCATAACGTTCTCCCGCAACCAATATTTTGTTTGCTATATCAACACTGTTTAATGTAGCTGTTTCCGCAATCATGTTTGTTCCAGCGCTGCTGGTATTTAATTTAATATCAATAATTTTTTTGTTTGCGGTATAGCTGCTGCCGCTCTTGGTGCAGTCCTCGCCTATTATAAGCTCTGCACTGCTGTTCTTTCCTCCCGCGTCCAGTCTGAAATCAAGTGAAATCGTAGCTTGCTCCTTTATAAGCTCACTCGCTTTCCAGTACGCATACGCATAATTTCCGGCTTTAATACCGTATATTTTCGTTTTGTTTTTATTTTTCGGTGATGTGTCCGCATCCCAAACGGTAGTACCATTAGCTGTAAAGCTATGCGATTTACCCTCGAAATCCTCTGAAAGCAGAGTTGACGAGTCCACAAATTCAGCTCTCAGAGATATATCCTCATGCGCTCTTATTTTGAGCGGCGACACGCTTGATAGTGCCGTTTCCGTCTCTGTATCAATCCACGCTGAGAATCTGTAACCTTCCGCCGGTGCTGCCACAAGAGTCAGCTCGCTGTTCATCGGTACTTCCGCTCTGTTTGAGGATAGATTCTGTATTGAAGCCGAACCATTCTCATCTGCCGTAACTGTAACCGTTTTAGTCCCCAGCTCCTCCGGCACATACTTTAATACAGCAAGATTGTCAAGTCTGAACTCTGCAAGCGAGCTTGTCGGACAGTTGATTAAAATGCTGCCCACTGTAGAAGGCTGGAAGCTGTCTGCAAAGATAGTGTCAAGCTTATCAACCGTATAGGTCTGCGCCGGATTATCACCGACTGTCAATGCAGCCTCTGCTGTATCGTAATTAAGTGAATATGTAATATGCGTCCATGTGTTTGGAGTTATGTCAAATGACACGCCGTTGTCAGATGTGACAGTGTTGTTACCAACGGTAAAGCACTTGACAGATTCGTTATCCGCCATAGATCTCGCTCCGTTTGAATACCAGAAATCCAAACTGCCGCTTTCATAATATAAATCCGTGTCGAAAACAATTTTTCCGTCTCCAACTTTTGTCGAAAATGCCTTGTATAAATAATACGAGCCGCCGGTAGCTGTTTTGGAAATCTTTACATATGAATTATGCTCTCCGCCGCTGCTGTCTCTCTCTAAAGTGGTAGTCTGCGTCGAGCTTCCTGTATAGAGCCAATCATTGTTTCCGTTAATTCCCGAGCCGGCTTTCACTCCGTAATACTCGAAAGTATCAGGAATTTCAACATCGTCATAGTCACCGATAAGATATTCTTCTATATCAGATACATCGTTCTGTGTAAATTTCTCAGAAAAACGATATTCCTCACCCGGCTTTACCGCCTGCGTGTCATCATCCAGACCCTGCAGCCATACGGTATATGTTCCGTCTGTAAGTTTAACAGGAGTATCAAACAACAACACAAATGTTCCGTTTCCGTTTGTTACGTCATATTTGCTGCTTAATGAAGTGGAGGTCTGCCCCCCGTCAGCCTCGGCAACAGCAAGCGCGTATGTTATGCCCTTCAGCGTAAGCCCTGTGTAATGCTCCATTTTTATGGTTACACTCTCGATTTTATTGTCAACAATATTTACCTTCTTTATCGCTGACGGATAACCCTCATAGCTTTCTGTAACCACTGCGGGGTAATATACATTTTCCAAATTTTTATTTATTACATTGCCGCCCTTCAGAATTGGTTCGGGAACCTCATACGGAGTATTTTCTCTCATACCATCCGTAATTCCTTTAAGAACAGCCGCCTGAGCTTTCTGCAAATCAGTTGCACCGGCTGCTTCACCTGCTGCAACAGCTTTTTTCGCCTCTGTAAAGAATATGTAAGCCGCGTTGTCTGCGCCTGCGTCATTCTCATGCGAGTTTTCAACCAAGCCTGATTTATCGGCTTTGTAGTAGAACTTAACCGACTGGAAATCATTTGCTTTGTTCATTACTTTCTCATATCTGTCGGTTGCCTTGTCGAGGAAATCAATCCAACCCGCGTTTATATCTACAAACGCAATGTTGTCAAGCTGATCACTGCTGTATTTTGAATAGTCGCTTCCGAGAATTAATTTCACATAGTCCTCATCTGTAAGAACCTTTTCAACAAACGCTTTTCCCGCCTCCGAATAGTTGTTCAGCGTCGGACTCCATTTTCCTGTTGAGCTGTTAAACTGACTTGACGAGCTTCTGTCAATAGGACCTACAACGATAAGACTTGCGCCTGCCGCAACACAATCTTTGTAATATCTCTCCATGTTGGAAACATAAGCGTCTGTGCCAGTTTCATTATGCCCCCATTCAGCATAGAGATAATCGCCCTCTTTTAAATGCACATTTGCATAATGATTTTTATCTCCGGAGTTAATACCGCCGTCGCCCTGATTTGAAAGCGCGATATTCGCAGGGAGATACTTTGTAAGTCCTTGTCCCGTTCCGGCATAGTTCTGGAGTGGGAAATACGGATAACCAGCGTTCTGGTCACATCCGGTTGAGTCACCCATAAGCCACAGCGTTGTTCCTGTGCTGAGCTTCTCCACCTCCATTGAAGCAATAGCCGCGTTTTTACCCGTCACTTCAATGCTGATTGAATCGTCCGCATAGTTTCCGCTTATGCTTTTGAAATATACGGTTTCAACATCTACGTTAAACTCGTACTCATATGTACCGCCTGCTTCAATTTCTTTATCCGTTAAAAGCTGATGCCGTCTTTCCGCAAAGAGCGATACCTTCGCCTTTTCCGTTGTACTTGAATTTGCGAGAGTTACCTTAACGTGATAATAACCGCCGTTTTCTGCTGCCATTGAAAATCTTATAGGATTGGCGGTTGTATAGTCATAGAAATCTGCCGGATTATTCACCTCAGTTCCGGCTTTTGCGGCAACAAAGTCGTTGTTCGCACCGGTTCCATTACCTGTACCGTTATAAAGCTCTGTTTTCTGCCCCTGTACTGTAGTAAAGCTGTCCATCAACGAGCCTGCCTTAAACTTATAATCATTCTCGTCAATGCCGATAAAGCCATATTCCAGCGCGTCAGTGTATTTTGTATCGGCGCTTACGCCTATATATCCGTTCTCTACAGCTCCTCCGCCGAAATCAAATTTCCAGCTCCCCTGCGTGTTGTCATATGCCGTATTCATTGCTTCATCCTCGGCAAGCACGCCAAGCGGCGATATAGCACTTGTCGCAAGAATCGTCAGCGCAGCAATATATGCGGTTGATTTTTTTATAATTGGTTTCACAAAATCCGCCCTCCCTGTTATGAATATTTTAATGCTCTTATTTAGAAAAAACACGGCATACAAGAAAGAGAGAAAAATAGTGTACATGCCGTGCTATATGTTATAATAAAAGTAATCTTTATAATTATTATAACTTATCCACAATTATTTTGGAATTGCAAAATCGTGAAAAAGGTTTGCATTTTTGCGCATATTGTGTTATAATAGATAAAAACAGGCAACAAATCGCAATTTTAATTTTCCGAAAGGGTTTAGTGATTATAAATGAAAGAGAATACTACACGCAAAATACGTCACGGCACACACCACATAGGAAATGACCATGACGGATATATGTACAGCCTTAATACCTCTATAGGCTCGACCTTTAATTCACATATTCATAAATGCCATGAAATAATTCATATTATCCGCGGCAGCCTTATATATACTGTAGAGGGTCGAGAGTATCGTATTTCGGAGGGCGATTTTGTAATTACCTCCCCCGACGAGCTTCATTCGTTCAGTTTCCCTTCTCCATGCGAATATAAACGCGAGTTTCTTCATATTTATCCGGGATTTATAGAACATGTTCCGGGGGCAGTTAAAATGCTGGAGTCACGCAAAAGCGGAACCTTTAATCACATTCCGGCGGATAAAGCAAAAAAATACGGACTTGATAAAATTTTTGATACAATAAGACAGCACTGCAAGAACGTAATCCCTGAAACGGATGTAATCGTTTTTGCAAATACAGTGATTTTTATTGCGCAGTTTCACCGCATACTTGCTGAAGACGCGCCGGAGTACGCTCAAATTGCAAACAAGAGATCAAATCTTATTTACGATTATATTGATCGCCACTATATGGAGGATATAAACACCGGATCGGTGGCAAACATGATGTTCATGTCCCCTTCCAATGCGGAACGGATCTTTAAACGTGAAACCGGCATGTCAATAAAGGCGTATATTACGTTCCGTCGAGTCTCCGCCGCAAAACATCTGATGATGGAAGGACAAAAAGCCATGAGCATATATAACAGGTGCGGTTTTCGCGATTACTCCACCTTCTATCGATCATTTGTAAAATACGTCGGCATGAAGCCGGACGAGTTCAAGCACAGACATGATAACAGAAATAAATAATGAAGAATCAGTACTTATAAAAGATGCTGCTCCACACAGTAGCATCTTTTCTCATCATCTGTTTTTTGTAAACATTTATAAATTTTCCTACATATTTTTGATGTGTTGCTACTATGTTTCAAAATATACTTTTTTATATCGCTTTCATTCTAAAATCATTGACGTCAACATAATACACAGGCCTACCATTCTCTATCGCATGCTATACTTATTATACCTGTGATTTTCACCTTGTCGAAGGTTGTCAGATATTGCTTACACAACTTTCGCCGCAGACCTTTATTCACCGATTATCTCAATAATCGGCGATGATAATATTCCTGTTTCGTTCAGGCAATATTCATAGCTCCAGCTGTCATTTTGGCTATACCAATACGACGGACCTTTCCATTTTTCGCTTCGGTTGCAGTTATGCAGTGCGGAAAATGTGTTTACCCTTGTTCCGAACAGCTTAAATTCTATGATGTGCTCTCCGGCGGAAAGGTTTTTAATTTCCTTTTCATACGGAGCGAAAGCAAGCTCACCATAGTCAGCACCGTCAACACTTATACGTATAAGCGCGCCTCTGTAACGACTTACGCGAAGTCTTATATTGCTTTCGCTGTGAAGCTTTATATTCGTTTTATATGTAATATTCCCTCCGTAAAACGGCATGCCCTGATTAACGATTGAACCGAATGCGATTTTTCTGCGCGGTTCTTTTATGGTTATATTACAGCCGCATATATGAACATCAAAGTCACCGAGAAGCAGGAGGTTTTCAATACTGACGCTTTTTCCAATCGGAACGCGTACAATAAGCTTGTTAACACCCTTTTTCAATTTAGGCAGACGCATTGTGAATAACTGCTTATCCGTATACCAACCCTGCTTTTCAACCTTTACTTCCTCGCCGTTTAATACTGCCTCGCTAAGCTCCTCATAGCAGAGCATGCATTCCGTCTCAAACTCACTTTCCAATGTAAAACGCAGATATGGAAAGTTTGTTATCTCCTCTTTTTCCATCGCCCAAGGCTGAATATCCTCGCCGTTCGCAAGTGGGAATTTGTATTTTTCGCGTATTTTTTTATCTATACGGAGTATTTCCTCTTTAGGTTCATACGTTTTTCCGTCCAGTGAATATTCCGCAATGTCGAGGACTGCAACATTAGGCTCATCACGCTCAAATTCCACACTGTCCTTAAAATCAATAACATCTGTCACATGTACTTTTTCTTCGTTTCTTTTAAAACTGCTATGTGAGGTCGCCGGCGACAGCTTTATAAGCAGACTGTCGCTGTTATACAGGGTATGATAAATAACCGTCTCTCCGTAAGCGGTTTCGTATTCGACCTCTTTTACATCACCGCTTAAAGTGCCAAGCATTACGGGA
The DNA here is from genome assembly GCA_022509005.1 of Oscillospiraceae bacterium. Taxonomy (GTDB): domain Bacteria; phylum Bacillota; class Clostridia; order UBA1381; family UBA1381; genus Ornithomonoglobus. The sequence goes on from JAFLUC010000072.1 coordinate 7,516, forward strand.
GTATACATACCCTTTATAACAATTTTTATCCTTTGCGGTTTTATAATATCGGGATTTGTATCCTTTTTCGCGCGCGCTAAAAATAAATATTTTGTGTCATTGTCATCGCGGAGCGTATGAATAAGATTATCCGTCATTTTTCCATTGCTTCCGTATACTGAAACAAATCGTTCTTCCTTTAGCTCGTCCAAAAGGGACGAGGACACTGTCGGCACTGATATGGATTTTTTAAACAGTTCTTTCGCGTCATCGCACATAAGCGCATCAACACAGTCGGGACATTTTCCGATAAATATCACTTTTCCGCCGTTTTCTCTGAACTTATTAAGAATATCAAGTGTTGAACGGCGAATTGTTCTTAAATTCGGCACTATTACAGCATTATAGTTCATTTCTCCCAATTTAAGCGAAGCGTTATCTGTTTTTTCATAGAGCGACGGCATAAGCGACTCGGATATAAAATCAAAGTCCACCATTCCGAAAAGCAGACGGTTTATGAGCGCGTTGAAGTTTTCCTCCATTTCGTCGCATACCGCCGCCGTAAGGTCACGCGGTCCGAATGATAGCCAGAAGCTCTCAATCGGGTGAATTACTCCGACCTTAACCATCGGCTTTCCTCTTGTAAGAACAGTGTTAAGTCTTGCGAAGTGGTTCTCGATATACTGATATTCCTTGTACCACGGCGACTGATAATTTATTGACGCGGGATAATCTCTTTTAGCGCAGCCCTTCATCGTTACCCACGAAAGATGCGGAGCGCGTACAGTGACGCCGAGCGCCGCTTGCCAGTCACCTTGAAACTTATGTCCGCGGAAATCAAAATCCCAGCCTGTCACGCCGTACAGCTCAGATAAAACACCCTCGCGTCCGTATTGATGAGCGACAGACTGCGCCTGTTTCGCAGTTGCAAGCTCAATATTATCGCAGAGTATATCAATGCCCGGTATTGTAAAGCTTCGGTACAGGCGCATTGCCTCGCCAAGCGCGCTGGTCTGGGAGTGCAGATTTTCCTCCGCCATAATGTGTCCCGAAAAATACAAGCCATTGTTTTTACACCATTCACCGCATTGGTCGGAAAACGCGCGCGCAAACCGTTCGCATACGTGGTCATGGTAGTGATACCGCGCAGAGGAAGGCTTATGGGCAGGAAGCTCCCAGATAATTTCGGGCAGGTACTCCGTTATGTCATAGTCATGACATTTTGAAAATGTATCCGCAAAATCATAGGTCCACGGCAGTATTACATCTGATAAATCATCGGAAAATTTTTTCTGCCCTTTAATTTTTATCTGAGGTTCGTCCGTGAAAATTGCCGGTACTGTGTTCCCGAATTTATCGCCGACAACCTTTTTATAGTTCTCGTGGGTCGTATCTATAAAATCACGAATTACGGTTTCGTCCATCATATCAACGTAAGTCTGATTGTTATACCAACCGCTTTTTTCACTCATACACTCGAAAACATACCATTTTACTCCCTGAGGGTTATCGTCCCTGTCAATCTTTTTGTAGCTTTGAAGTGTTTTGTCATCGCCGAGAATAATATCAAAGCAGGCGACAAGATGAGGAATACCTGTTTTCAGGTATTCCTCTTTTGATACGCTCATGCGGTCAACGGTTGTAAACAGTATATATTTTTGTCTGTTTTCTATTTTCTTTGTGACATATCCGCCCGCCGCGCCGGACGGGTACCTGTCCTCGTCATAGAGCCACGCAAGCATATTTTGCTCCTCTGCATATTTTGCGCACTCCACGACCAATCCCATAAACTCATCGCCGAGATACTTCGTTCCCAAGCCGGAGCGGGCGTGCATATTAAATCCGCCAAAGCCCATTTCTCTAAGACAGTCTATCTGCCGCAGTAGCTCATCCTTTTCAAGTCTGCAGTTCCACGACCAGAACGGCACTCCTCTGTACTGAGAAGTAGGCGATTTGAATAAATCCATATCAAGGCTTTTGCTGTTCTTGAAATACATATTTTACTCCTTTGTTATAAATTCAAGAAGCTTCTCTCTTGCCGCCTGTGCGTTCGGCGCACTGAAACCGTGTCCTTCGCCTTCATATACAACAAGCTCTGCATTTTCGTAATGTTTTACCGCTTCCTGCGCGGTTTTAAGCGGAACGGTTGTGTCCGCATCGCCCTGCATAATAAGAACATTACCCTTGTATTTTCCGATGTTGTCGCCCTCAAACGGATAGTAATCTATCATATCAGTGCAGAACACCTTACCAAGCTTAAATCCCCACTTATCAAAAGTTTCGGGAACATCTGACACTGTGGGATATATTTTTCTCCAGTCATCGGGAATATTATACGCCGGGAAATAAAGAGCCATTCTCTTTACCTTATCGCCAAGCTCCTCCGCAGCCATAGCCGAAATCATACCGCCCTGACTTGCACCCGCAAGGAATATATTCCCGGTATCAATACCATCAAGATTACTTACATAGTCAAATACAGCAAGCAAGTCTTTCTTTTCGGTCATTATTGACATTTCTGTCGTTTTTCTGCCCGTACTCTGCATTTTGGTCGAACCTCCGGCAAATTCAAATGTAAATGATGCGTAACCATTTTCGGCAAGAAGCTTGCAATCCGACGGAAAATCGTCACAGCCGCCTGCGAAGCCTGAGCTGAATATGACAACACCACATTCTTCTACACCCACAGGACGATACATCTTGCCGTACAGGCTATATGTTCCGTTGTCGTCGCTGTATGTTACCGTATGTTCACTAATTGTCATCGTCGGTTCCTCTCCGTCTGTGAGATAAACATTGTCAACATATATGCTGTCCGATGCGCCGTATAAGAAGTTTGTCGCATACATCGCATCCGACGTGCATGTGAATTCTGTTTCAACGTGCTGCCACTCATTCTTTTTACTTTGGTCAAAGCTTAATTCGGTATACGCCGTGCCATCCTTATAACCGCACTTTATATCTTTTGCATAGCTGCCTTCGACAGTATAAATTCCAAAGCTCAGCTTTGAATTGTCAAAACTCTCGCCAATATATATATCAAATGAAAGTGTGTAGGTTTTACCGCTCGTAAGCGTTACACCTTGGAACAGTGCCGCGTTTGTTATTTTTGCGGATTTGGTTGAATTATCGCTTACGATTGAAGTGTCAATGTCTACCGATGTTCCCAGTCCCTTTTTCCATTCGCCTTTTGTCGGCTTCCAGCTGCCGTCGGGGACAGTCGATATTTTCTCTATATTACCGTCCAACAACAAATTATTGTCTGTATCGGGTATCGGCGTAGATTCGGGTGTAGGAGTAGGTGTGGGGTCAGGTGTGGGTGTGGGTGTAGGTGTGGGGTCAGTCCCGGGAGCAGGTACCGTATACGCTTCTCCGTACGGCTTCATACCGTCAAGACTGTTCCATACCATTATTTTATCACCTATTTTCACCTCTTTGGGAAGATTTATCGTATTTGTTCCCTTATTAAGTTGTGTTTTCTCCGACACAGTGACATTTTCCATCAAACCGTCGTTATACGACGCCGTAATAATCACAGCTTCTGCTATATTGCCGTAAGCCATAATTTCCACACTATCCTTGTCAGCCGACGTTATAGTAACGCCTTCCCACTCTTCATCAGAAATCTCCGCCGCCATTTCAAATACATAAGACGGGAGGTTTGAATCATCTGTAAGATTCGGAGCTTCGGGGTAGTCCTCATAGCCGTAACGTACCATTGTCGGTTCTGATACCTTATCTGAATATACTGTTACTTGATTTCCCGAAGTGATTTGCGCTGTCGCCTCATACCATTTTCCGTCCTCGCCCGCAATCTCAAATTCGTTAAGGACATCGGGATTTATTGCTCCGCTTTTGATTTTTCCGTCAGTTACGGTATCGGCGTACTGCTTGCTGTCCATTATTTTGAGAGAACCGTTACAATCGTATGTAATGATAATCCTTCCTGCTTGTGATACAGCCTCTTTCGGCATAGGACCAGTTGTATACACATCCTTGCCGTAAACATCCTTTAGTGCAAAAGCTGCAAGACGTTCTCCGATTATTTTTTTCTGTCCCGGATGAATATCATTACGGCAGTTAGCGTCATTCTGCGTATTGGGATACTCATATTTACCGTAAATATCAAGCGTACCTACAACGCCGAGATTAGTTTTATTTTCAGCGTTTAAATATGTATCTGTCTGCGCCTGACGAACGTATACCTCACCGTTAGCCGTTGTATCGGGATTGTTTTCATCGCGAGTTTCGCCCAGACGGCAAAGCTGCACATAGTAGAATGGGAGAGTTTCGTCTTTGAAATCGCCGCGCCATAAATCTATAAGCTTAGGCATCATATCAACATAAT
>JAFLUC010000073.1:0-1246 GCA_022509005.1 Oscillospiraceae bacterium
TTGCCAAAAGTACATTCGGAGCATGATGCCATTGCGTTAAAGTTGCAAGCTGTGCTTGACGGTCTTTTGCGTTTCCAGCTCTGAAATATTCTTCGATAACCGCTCTTGCCGCAGCAACCTCTTCATCGGTAAATGGTTTAAGGCTGATTTCGTCTCCGTTTTTATCATATACTGCATAATCTATATTCAATGGTTTCGTCAATGTGTCTATATCAGTTCCGAACATTGATAAAAGCCTGCTGTTATCACCGTCTGAATAATCATAATACACATCGTTAGACTTATATACCGCGCATGTGTCGCTTGCAAGTATCACTACCCCTTCCGTGCCGTCAGTTCTTGTCATTTTTAAGACAGCCTTAAACGGACAACCCGTACCAAACTTGATTTCCTCCGCATTTGAAAACATCTCCTCTATTTCGGTTAAATTACTTTTGTCTAAAATCGAATAGGAATTCTGACCTACAATTAACTGAACATCGGCTAAATCGTATATGTCCTGAGGATTGAATATATCTTGCTTAGCATCAACTTTGTTTTCAAAAATGTAGTCTTCCCATACGGTTTCGCCTAACTTGTACAGACATAGTTTCATATCGCCAATATAAGAGCTTTCACAAGTCAGATACCATACATTATCATTTTCACCCGCACACCTGACACTTGTCCAGCCATTTGAGTCGGGAACAGTTGTGTATGTTTCAAAAAGAGATGAAAACGGATTACTTAATTCAGTTTTATTCGTTTCCTTTGCGTTGCCGTTTTCAAGGTTTATAATATAATTCTTAAAGTCCTTAATATCGTCATTGGAGCCGTAATTGACTAACAGAGCCTCCTTGCCGTCATCAGACACGATTATGTGTGCTCCGTAATCCCCCTGCTGAAAGTAAGCGCAGTTAAGATTGTCCAAATCAAAGCTCTTTTCCATAGCTGCTGTTTTATGATTATAAACGAAAACTGCATTACCATAATGAAAAACAATTCGTTCACTGTCGGCATAATCAATATCCGCCATTATAGCGCCAACCATTCTTGTGTAAAATTCAGCTAAGGCTTCATCTGACATCTTCAAATTATCGTATGAAATATCAAAATCACTACTCTTTGGATTGGAGGCGCACGCGACTATTGCGGCAATACACAGTATAGTCGAAATTACACTCACATAGATTTTAGGCTTTTTATATTTCAAAATATTCTTTATTCTGCCCCTAATCCCTGTTTCTCCAAATGCGAGAGGACAAGG
>JAFLUC010000073.1:1346-11819 GCA_022509005.1 Oscillospiraceae bacterium
AAATATTCTTTATTCTGCCCCTAATCCCTGTTTCTCCAAATGCGAGAGGACAAGGTGCGGGCGGTCGTTTACCGGCGGCAAATGACAGCAGCGAGGTTGAGTATTCTTTTGACATTGCTTTGCCGTTTGACAGCACCTTTTCATCACAGCTCATTTCCATATCGCAGCTCATAAGTATAAACGCAAGCCAGCAAAGCGGATTAAACCAATGTATCACTACAATCAAAAATGCTATAGGCTTTATAATATAGTCACGTCTTTTTATGTGATATTGTTCGTGAGCAAGCACATAGTCCATTTCATTTTCAGCAATACCGAACGGAATGTATATTTTCGGACTTATCAATCCAAATACAAACGGAGAATTGATTTTGTCCGATTGATAAACATTTTTCTTATAAATTACAGAGTTTCTGAGTTTAATGTGAAGTATTATGTAAGATACGATGCTATAAAGCAATAGAGCGGCAATTCCCACAAGCCATATCATAGTGGCAATAAAAATAACAATCTGCATGGGATTCACACTACCAACATAAGAAGGCGCGGGAAGTGAATTGTTTACAATGCCGTCAACAGAATTTAAACCTGTTGAAATCTGAGGTGACTGCATAAATCCGATATTTTGCGGTATATGTTCAAGGGATGCGCCGTTGTTTGAAGACATACTGAAGAACTTCAGATTAAATATACTGAATATATGTCTGAAGGAAATAGGGCAGGACAGTCTGAATGCGCATACTGCCCACATTATATATGAATATTTCTTAGGTGACTTTTTAAGAAATAGTCGTAAAATCATTACTGCAAGAATAATATAACTGCCGGTAATGCTCATATTAAGAATTTTTAAGAATAAAGCATCCATTTCAATCCTCCCTATGTGAATCAATCAGCTTCTTCAACCTATCTGCTTCTTTTTGTGATATTTTTCTTCCACCCAAAAATGCGGCTAAAAAACATGGCAGAGAACCCGAAAAAGTATTTTCTACAAATTTCTCACTTCTATATGTTTGAAGTTCCTCTTGGGAAATCAACGAATTTACCTGAGAGTTTATATTTTGCAGCAATCCTTTTTCTGAAAGTTTTTTCAGTGTACTGTAAGTAGTTGACTTTTTCCATCCGAGCTTATCCATACATAACTCTACCAACGTTCTTGAGCTTAAAGGTTCATTTTCCCAAATGATGCTCATAAAACGATACTCCATCTCTCCGATTTTTAAATCTTTCATTATTTTCGCCTCCGATTCTAGTCGGTTACTACCGACCAAGTGCAGTCTATCACAACCGACCAAGTTTGTCAATAGGTTTTTATTATTTAATGCACAAAAAATCACGATTTTCTGTATACAAATTTTCTGTATAGGAAGAATTGAAATGGAAGATTTTTATTTAAATATTGTAATTTCATCGGATATATGATACAATATCATAAAACAGTAAAAGGGGAAAATGTATGTATATAGGAATAGATTTAGGCGGTACTAACATAGCTGCCGGACTGGTAGGGGATAATGGAACAATTCTTATTAAAGGCAGCGTTCCTACTATGAGACAAAGACCGACGGAGGAAATTATCAAGGATATGGCAGAGCTTGCAAAAAAGCTTATGTCAGAATACGGTACGGATATCTCTGAGATCAAGGCTGTAGGCATAGGGTGTCCGGGAACTATCAATTTTGAAACTGGAGAGGTTGTTTATGCAAACAATATCAAGATGGATCATTATCCGCTTGCACAAACATTCAGGAAATATCTTGATCTTCCTGTTAAAGTGGATAACGATGCCAACTGCGCCGCGATGGGTGAATATATCTCAACGGGTAACGGAGTTGACAGTTTCCTTTTTGTTACGCTCGGAACAGGCGTAGGCGGAGGATTGGTGCTGAACGGTAAAATATTTCGTGGATTTAACGGTGCTGCGGGTGAAGTGGGTCACATGACGCTTGTATCGGGCGGCGAAGTGTGTAGTTGCGGAAAAACAGGCTGTTGGGAGGCATACGCTTCTGTTACTGCGCTTATCCGCCAGACTAAGGCGGCGATGGAAGCGCATCCGGATAGTCTTATGAACAAGATTGCCAAAAATGTGGGAAAAGTATCAGGAAGAACAGCATTTGAAGCAGCGAAACAGGGCGATGAAGTCGGAAAATCTGTTGTTGAACAATACGTGCGATACATTGCAGACGGTATCGTAAGCTGTGAAAACTTTATGCAGCCGGAAATAATAGCAATCGGAGGTGGTATAAGTAGGGAAGGAAATTACCTAATGAATCCGATACGCGAATATGCCAGTGTAAAGGGTTATAACAGGTTTATGCCCAAGAGCAAGATTATTACAGCAAAGCTGTTTAACGATGCCGGAATAGTAGGAGCGGCAATGATTGCACAAGGTAGTTTCGCTTGAAATCCAGGACTACCAGTACTATTATAATATTCTGATCAGTTTGCAGAGTACATGATATCTACATTTCTGCGGTAGTCTGTAGGCGAGCAGTTCATAAATCTCATAAACAGTTTATTAAAATAACTGCTGTTATTAAATCCGCATGTGAACGCGATCTCGGAAACACTTTTATCAGTGCTGCGCAGCATATAAGCACTTTGCATGATTCTATATCTGTTTAAATATACAATAGGCGAATAGTCAGCTCTTTCCTTAAATACACGGCATAGATGCTCTTTGCTGATATGCGAGCGAGATGCCAAATCATATAAGCTTATAGGCGCAGCATAGTTATTATGAATATAGTCTAGTACATTTTTAACTATATCCGACTTGATATCGTGTTTTGTTTCGCGGCGGCGTTCCGCTGCCATTATACACATAGCTGTCATGCGAATAATATTGCTTTTTATGAGGAGTTCAGTGCCGAACCTTTGTGATTTAAAAAGTTCATTCGTATTCAGAATAAGATTTTTTATATCGTCAGTGAGCATAAGCGGAACCGCTAACTCTTTTTGTATAACAGAACGTATATACCTGTCATATAATTCCTCATGTTTAGCGGCAATAAATTCCGGCGAAAACACAATTGCGGCAAAACTGCATTCTGAATTGTCTGCAGGTACAGCATGATGTAATGTTCCGGAATTTATAAAAACACCTTCACCCTTATGTAGCGGTATGGTTTCATTTTCGAGCTGCAGCATTGAAGCGCCCTCTGTCATTACCAAAAATTCAAATTGCTTATGATAATGAAGCGGAAATAATTCACTGATTCCGGCCGGGAAATGATTATCATATATACCAACAGGAAAATCGGCAGTGCCGTGTGTTACGTGCTCTTCATATATTTCTCTGATCATAGAAAAACCTCATCAATATCGTTTTATTATATGTTAAAATAATTATATAAATATTATCTGTTTGCTAATATAATTATATCATGTATAAGTATAAATGTAAAGAGGATATTCACTGTACATAAAAAATAAGGAGGAACGAAAAATGAAAAATATTCCAAAGGTAAAAATAGGTATAGTCGCAGTAAGCCGTGATTGTTTCCCGGAAAGTCTTTCGGTAAACAGAAGAAAAGCACTTGTAAAGACGTACGCTGAAAAGTACAGCGCAGAGGATATTTACGAGTGCCCGATCTGTATTGTTGAGAGCGAAATACATATGAAGCAAGCCCTTGCCGATATTAAGGCGGCAGGCTGTAACGCGCTTTGCGTATATCTCGGCAACTTCGGTCCGGAAATTTCCGAAACAATGCTCGCACAGCAGTTTGAAGGACCAAAAATGTTCATTGCTGCTGCAGAAGAGAACATAGGTGTATTGAGCGATGACCGCGGCGACGCATATTGCGGTATGCTTAACGCAAGCTATAACCTGAAATTGAGAGGCGTACATGCATATATTCCCGAATATCCGGTAGGCGATGCAGAGGAATGCTCGGATATGATAAACGAATTCCTTCCGATAGCAAGAGCAGTAATAGGACTTTCTGATTTGAAGATCATTTCTTTCGGACCGCGTCCGCTTAATTTCCTTGCATGTAATGCACCGATTTATCAGCTTTATCAGTTAGGAGTGGAGATTGAGGAAAATTCAGAGCTTGATTTATTCGAATCATTTAATAAGCACGAGGGTGACAGCAGAATACCATCAGTTATAGCTGATATGGAAAATGAGCTTGGAGCAGGTAATAAGAAGCCTGAGATACTTTCAAAGCTTGCTCAGTACGAGCTGACACTGCTCGATTGGATCGAAGAGCATAAGGGTTCAAAGAAATATGTGGCAATTGCGGGTAAATGCTGGCCGGCATTCCAGACTCAGTTCGGCTTTGTTCCTTGTTATGTTAACAGCCGCTTAACCGGTCGCGGTATTCCGGTATCTTGTGAAGTTGATATTTACGGAGCATTGAGCGAGTATATAGGAACATGTGTATCAGAGGATGCGGTAACGCTTTTAGATATAAATAATTCAGTTCCGAAGGATATGTTCAATGCGGATATAAATGGTAAATTTGACTATACGCACAAGGATACATTTATGGGATTCCATTGTGGAAACACATGCTCTTCAAAGCTTTCAGCGTGCTCAATGAAATATCAGAAGATCATGGCGAGAAGCCTGCCTGTTGAGGTAACAAACGGTACACTTGAAGGAGATATTGCACCGGGAGACATCACATTTTTCCGTCTCCAGTCAACTGCTGACGCAAAGCTTCGCGGTTATATTGCAAACGGCGAGGTTCTGCCTGTTGCAACTCGCTCCTTTGGTTCAATCGGTGTATTTGCAATTCCTGAAATGGGACGTTTTTACCGTCATGTCCTTATCGAAAAGAACTTCCCGCACCATGGCGCAGTTGCATTTGGACACCACGCAAAGACACTTTATGAGGTATTCAAATATGTTGGAGTGCCGGTAGATGAAATCGGCTATAACCAACCGAAGGGCGTAAGATACCCGACAGAGAATCCGTGGGGCTAAATCATGAAATATCTTATTGGAATAGACTTAGGAACCTCAGGCACAAAGACAGTGCTGTTTGACGAGGACGGCAATACAATAAAAAGCCATACTGTGGAATATCCCATGTCACAACCGCAAAACGGTTGGGCGGAACAGAACCCGGAGGATTGGTACAATGCGGCGATACAAACCCTGCGATATGTAACGCAAGATATTGACGCATCGCAGATAGCAGGAATAGGTATAGCCGGGCAGATGCACTCTCTTGTTATGCTTGATGAAAATGATGAGATAATTCGTCCTGCCATACTCTGGTGCGACGGCAGAACAGGCAAGGAGTGCGAGGAGATTACGGAGAGGATCGGTTATGACAAACTTATAGAAATAACTGCAAATCCCGCGCTAACCGGGTTTACCGCGTCAAAAATTTTATGGGTAAGAAATAATGAGCCGGAGAACTACGCAAGATGCAGACATATACTGCTTCCTAAAGACTATGTTCGGTTCAAGCTTACCGGCGAGTATGCGACAGAAGTCTCCGATGCGAGCGGTATGCAACTGTTGGACATTGCTAATCGCTGCTGGTCTGATGAGATTTTAGATAAGCTGGAAATTGACAAGTCTATGCTTGCCACAGTATATGAAAGTCCCGAGATCACCGGATATATTACCGACGAGGCTGCAAGACTTACCGGAGTACCAGCGGGAACTCCGGTAGTTGGAGGAGCCGGAGATAACGCTGCAGCCGCAGTCGGAACAGGCGTAGTTGAGGATGGAAAAGCATTCGCTACAATCGGAACAAGCGGTGTGGTGTTTGCGCATACAAAAGAAATGTGTGTTGATCCTAAAGGTCGTGTTCATACATTCTGTTGTGCTGTACCGGGTGAGTGGCATACTATGGGTGTAACGCTTGCTGCGGGACTGTCGCTTAAATGGTTTCGTGATAATTTCTGTACCGAGGAAATCTCAGTTGCAAAGTCAATGGGAGTTGATCCGTATTATATCATGGATAAAGAGGCAGAGCAGTCGCCTATAGGCTGCAACAGACTTATCTATCTGCCCTATCTTATGGCAGAGCGCACGCCGCATCTTGATCCAAACTGCCGCGGTGGGTTTATAGGACTCAGTGCAATGCATACCAAGCGTGATATGCTGCGCGCAGTTATGGAGGGTGTTGTGTACAGCTTGCGTGACTGCTGCGAGGTGCTAAAGGAAATGGACATAATTCCAAATGAGATAGCGGCTTGCGGTGGCGGAGGTTCGTCGCCGTTGTGGCGCGGTATGCTTGCTGACGTATTAGGTGTATCAGTTAATACAGTAACATCCAAAGAAGGACCAGCGCTTGGTGTGGCAATCCTTGCCGGTGTCGGTGCAGGGATTTATGCTGATGTCCGCGATGGATGTCGTAGAGTTATAAAGACAAAAACGCAGCAGGAGCCGAATGCGGAAAATGAGGTAGAATATAAGAAGTATTATGAGGTTTACCGGATGCTTTATCCGGCACTCAAGGATAGCTTTAATATCTTAGCAAACAAATAATTCAATAAAACACGCGCAGCTGTCTGGTGAAGCTGCGCGTGTTTGAGTTATTGGCTAAAAACTGTGAGAACTAAAAGATATATATTGAATTTTTTACATAATTATGATAGAATAATTAAATAGAATCCAAATCAAGGAGGCATGATATATGAAAAAAGCAGATGCGCCGTTATTCCGTGATCCTATTCATGACGGAGCTGCTGATCCGGTTGTTATCTATAACAGAAACACACGCACACATTATATGTTATATACAAACAGAAGAGCCGATGTAATAGAAGAAGGTGAAATGTGGATACACGGTACCGATATAGGTATTGCCCAAAGCTGTGATTCCGGGAATTCATGGGAGTATATAGGCATATGCCGTGGGCTTGAATATGAAAGCGGACGTAATACATATTGGGCGCCGGAAGTCATATTCCATGAAGATGTTTATCACATGTATGTAAGTTATGTTCCGGGGATTCCAAAGGACTGGAACGCGCCGAGATATATTCTGCACTATACATCAGAAAATCTTATTGACTGGAGTTTCAGAAATAAACTCGACCTTCCATCGGATAGGATTATTGATGCTTGTATATTCCAAAAGCCGGACGGCGTATTCAGAATGTGGTACAAAGATGAACGCGATCATTCACATACGCATTATGCCGACAGCAGAGATTTATACAACTGGACTCATATTGGCTGTGCGATAGATGATGTTCCGCACGAAGGAGTGAATGTCTTTGAATTCGGAGGTCGTTATTGGTTGATTACTGATTGTTGGAATGGACAGGATGTATATTTTTCTGATGATCTTGAACATTGGACAAAGCAGAAGACAAGAATACTTGATAAGGGCGGTTCACGATCAGATGATAATGTAATAGGCAATCACGCCGATGTAGTAGTATGTGGTGAACGGGCATACATATTCTATTTTACGCACCCTGAACGAAAAAGATATGATCAGGTATTCGAGACAGGCGAGCGGCGCACATCTATTCAAGCTGCCGAGTTAGAAATAAAGGATGGCATTCTTGTATGTGATAGAAACAAGGAAATAACAATTGAATTGAATAACGGTTAAAGATGAGATGAGGGTTTATGAAAAAACAATTAATTTTGATATCGACAGCTATAATAATTACTACTGGCACAGTGTGCGCTGCTCCTATAACAAAGATGCTTGAAGCGCATTATAACGACATAAAGATTGAAGTGAACGGTGATTTGATAGAGCCGAAGGATGAGGATGGAAATGTTGTCGATCCGTTTATTGTTGATGGAACAACATATCTGCCGGTTAGGGCTATCGCCGAAGCGTTTGATAAAAAAGTATCATGGCATGAAAACAGTTCAACAGTGATAATCGAAGATGATATCCAATCAGCGGATAATATAACGCATGTGGAGAAAAAGATTTACGAAAAAGGCGAATTTATATATGAAAATAGTCTTTCTTCAGAATCTGACGTGGCGGACTGGGTAATGGAAGGACAGGCAAAAGTTACGTTCCCAAACGGACGCATGCATATGGAGAGTGTACTTGACCAATCAGCAGGTCAGGCTGCAAATTTTGTGTATTGGTGTCCGCAGAAGTTTGAGGACAATATTGTTATAGAGTGGGAATTTACACCTTTGTCTGATGAAGGTCTTGCAATAATGTTTTTTGGTGCTAACGGACAAGACGGACGAGATTTGTTTGATAACTCGCTAACAAAAAGAACAGGTGAATACCGTCAGTATCATTCAAGTGATATAAATGCATTTCATGTGTCATATTACCGACGCAGCGAGCCGTCAGAGCGTGAATTAAACGTTGCAAACTTGAGAAAATCAGCTGGATTTCATATGGTAGCACAAGGAGCAGATCCAATTCCAACGGCAAAATATAAGGGCCTAGATCCATATAAAATAAAGATTATAAAAGCTACAGACTGCGTGTTATTCTATGTCAATGATTTGGAAATATTCCGATTTAACGACGACGGCAGCACATATGGCGATTATATTAAAGAGGGGTATATAGGATTCCGTCAAAAGGTTCCTCTTGAAGCTGAGTATGCCAATTTAAAGGTATATAAAATAGCCCAATAAAAGGATAAATGTAAAATCAGGAGGCATTGCACAATGATAAGATTGTTTGACACACATCATATAAGACAAATGCGAGAACTTGACGGAATGTGGGATTTTAAAATGGATAATGCTGAAAAAGCATATCAATTACCGGTTCCAGGATGCTGGGAACAGCATCCCGATTTTCTGAATCATCGCGGTCATGGAACTTATACGAGAACTGTCTATATTAATAAATCCGGAAATATACGCCTTGAATTTAAGGGAGTCAGCCATACGGCAGATGTGTATTTTGACGGAAATAAAATCGCACATCATTATAATGCGTTTACACCATTTTCTGTGATAGTGAAAGATGTTACGCAAGGCGAGCATGAAATAAGAGTTGAGGTTGACAACACCTTCGGCGAGCATAGTTCCCTGCATATTCCTAATGATTACTACACTTACGGCGGAATAACAAGACCTGTTGCATTAGAATATATTCCTGATGCATACATAAAAAATATTCGTTTTACGCCTATGCGTACAAACGGAGTATGGAGCGCAAAAATAGAAGTTGATATACAAAACATATCTGATAAAAAAATAAATATAGAGATATTCTCACAGCTTAGCAAATATGAAATGAAGTCCGATATTCTTGAAATAGACGCACAATCTACATTCACTACTGCATTTGAAAGGACTTTTGAGGATATTAGGCCGTGGTCGAACAGCGAACCGAATTTATATATGCTGAACACCATTTTATATATTGACGGAAAACCTGTAGACGATCTGATTGAGCGTATAGGATTCAGAACTATAGATGTAGGAAACACAAAAATATATTTAAACGGCGAACCGATTTATTTCAAAGGATTTAATCGTCATGAGGACTATGCTGTAGATGGATGCGCTATAACCTTGCAGCATATGGTTCAGGATATGGATCTGATTCAGGATATGAACGCAAATGCGATAAGAACATGTCATTATCCAAACGATGAGCGTTTTCTTGATTTATGTGATGAGCGCGGCATTATGGTGTGGGAGGAAAACCACGCACGCGGTCTGGTGCTGCACGATATGCAGAACCCGAATTTTGAGCAGCAGTGCGCAGATTGCATAAGAGAAATGATTGAAAATCATTATAATCACCCGTCAATCGTAATTTGGGGTATTTTAAATGAGTGTGCAGCGGAAACAGAAGAGGGAAGACGGATATATAAAAATCAGTATGAACAGATTAAGAGTATGGACTTAAGCCGTCCGACAACCTCTGCTACATGCCGTCACTTTACGGATATATGTCTTGATCTACCGGATGTTGTATCGTTTAATATGTATTCCGGTTGGTACCAGGACTGCCCGATTGATGAGCGTAACGATGAGCAAATCGCCTGGATTAAACAATCGGGAGGGAATAATAAACCGATAATTGTAAGCGAGCTTGGAGCGGCGGCAATTTACGGATATCGTGACCGCTCGCACTGTAAATGGAGCGAGGAAAGACAGGCGGATATAATCCGCGATAATCTTTCGGTTTACATGCGCGATGATCGAATTATGGGTGTGTTTATATGGCAGTTTTCCGACTGTCGTGTTACCGAGGAAGGCGAGTGGTTTGCCACAAGAGCGAGATGCCATAATAACAAAGGTGTAGTTGACGAATACCGCCGTCCTAAAATGGCATATGATACCATAAAAGAATTATTTGAAATATTAAGAGTATAATCATTTTCTATAAAGTATATTAGATTACATTTGAATAATGAGGAGAAACTACATATGAAACTGATATTTATACGTCACGGTGATCCAGACTATGCAAATGATACAATTACTGAACGAGGAAGGGTTGAAGCCGAGGCGCTTGTAAGTCGCGTATCAAAGTGGAATGTTGAAAAGTTTTTCGACGGCGCGGAAAATGTTGTGTAAATAGTATAAAAATAAACCTCCTTGGT
>JAFLUC010000074.1 GCA_022509005.1 Oscillospiraceae bacterium
ATGTGGAACTCATGGTTCACGGCTATGCTGTATCTGCAGTCGGATACAAAATATCCTCTGCAGCTGATTATAAGACACATAGTAATGCAGAATCAGCTTCAGGCGGAGCTTGCTGCAATGGGTGATACCACCGCAATGGAGAGTACAACCAATACAGAGAGTCTTAAGTATGCTACACTGTTCTTATCAATACTCCCGATGATGGCAGTTTATCCGTTCATCCAGAAGTACTTTGTTAAGGGTGTTATGGTTGGATCTGTCAAGGGATAATTTAGGAGGTAGATTATGAAAATAAAAAGAATTATTTCAGCCGTTCTCGCATTGTCAGTTGTAGCATCTCTTTCAGCAGCCTGCGGCAAACGTAAGACTGTAGAGATTGACGAAAACGGTAACAAGACATACATATATACCTTCAATATGTATACTCAGGATGATAACGAGTATCCGGAGGGTGAAAATACTGTATATAATCAGTTTATTAAGGATAAATTCCATATAAAATTTGAATACGACAGAATCCCGAGAACTGATTGGGAAACAAAGACAAATACATATTTCGCAGTAGGCAGTGAGCCGGATATTACAATCGGCGGTAAGGAGCCTAACTATAAGTCATGGGCAAAGGATATGTATCTTGCCCCGATCGACCCGGATAAGCTTCCTAACTGGAAAGCGTTGTTTGGAGAAAATGCAGATAAGGTTATCCAGCTCGCATCTTCATCTGACGGTAATCTATATTATCTGCCTACCGTGCGTCAGGAAAAGACTCAGATGTGCTGGGTGTATCGTGAGGACGTGTTCGAGGAAATGGGACTGGATTTCCCGCAGACAGCGGATGAATTCTATGATGTTTGTAAGAAGATAAAGGAGAAGTATCCTGATAAGGTTATAATCTCATCGAACGGTCAGAAGATGAGCTCACTTACAGGTTTCTTCCAGATGTTCTGGATACCGGAGCTGATTCTTTCAAATCAGTCATGCGTGGATCCGATAACAGGAGAGTTCGTGCCGTATGCAATGACAACAGATAATGCACGTGAGATGTATAAGTATATCAATAAGCTTTATAAAGAAGGTATTTTAGATAAGCAGATTCTCTCGATAGAGAAGGATACTTTCTATCAGCGCTGCGCATCAAACAACGCATTCCTTACATATAACTATGTGTATAACGTAGATCAGTTCACAAGCAAGACAGAAGTAAACGGCAATACCGGAAAATGGGCATGGTCAGGAGATATGGTAACCGCATATCCGGATAAGGGTACAATATTCAAGAAGGACCCATCATATTCAAACTGGGGCCCGGCATTCAGTGCGAAGCTCGGCAAGGATCAGGAGCGCTATGATGCAATATTGGCATATTATGACTGGTGTGCATCACCTGAGGGTCAGCTCTTTACAACATACGGTCTCACCGATGAAGAGGCTGCAAAGTATGGTGCAGAAGGCAGCTATGAGATGATAAACGGTCAGCCTGAGGTAAAGGAAGGTTGGTATCATGATGTAACCAACCCGAAGGGCAACAAGATAAACAAGGTTTACGGAACACTTGCCAATACCTTTATAAAGCATCCGAAGCAGTTCCAGGAGGTTCGCGGAAATGAGATAGATAAGCTCTGGGATGCATTCATGGCGCATGATAATTATTACTACTTTGACGAGTTTGCTATGCGTTATACAGACGATGAGGAGGATAAGTACACCGACCTCGTAACAGCTCTTGACTCTAAGCGTGATGAGTACATGGCACGCTTTATGATGGGTGAGAGTGATCCGAACAGTGATAAGGACTGGAATCAATATATAAGCGACATGAAGAAGGTCGGACTGGATAAATTTATAGCGCTTCAGACTAAGGTTTACGAAAGAACTAAGGCTGAGATTGAAGCGGGAAAATAAGACATATCGCAAGCCGAGTAAGGATATATCCGCTCGGCTTTGCGGGTATTAATGCGCAGGAGGTAAATTTTTATGCAAAATAATAAACTGCGGGCATTGGCTGCTTTTATAGCGGCCTCTATGCTTGTCACATCCGTCCCGAGGGTATTTGCTGAGGATATTGACGATCTCGCAGAAACGGAAAAAACGCAGGAAGAAGTAATTGTTGAATCTGATGCGAACACCGAGACGGGTGACGATACTGAATCTGAACCGGAAGCGGATGTGGATGAAGCAGATGAAGCAAATGAGTCTGTTGAGCTTGAAACAAGCGCTATAACAGAAAATCTTTCAGACCTGGAGCGGATAGATTTCGCTCTCGGCAGACTTGGGCTTTTGAATTTCAGCGAGAAGAAGGCTAAGGTCACAACTGTAAGTCCTCATCTTCCGACTTCGATCAGAACTGAGGATGACGGTACTGTAAGTGTCAGATGGACATCATCGGATGAGAGTTGGATGACTAATGACGGCGGTATTATGCAATATCCCGAAAAAGGCTCGCACAAGGTAACACTTACAGCTGTTCTCACATCGGGAAATGAGAGTGTTACAAAGGAGTTTGAGGTAGCGATAAAGGCTGACGAAGAGGTCAAGGCATTCCCCGGAGCACAGGGCTACGGAACACAGACGCGCGGCGGCGCATACGGATATGTATATCACGTTACAACGCTTGCAGCAGAGGGTCCCGGCTCGCTCAAGGAAGCGATTGAGGAGAGGGACGGAGCGAGAACGATTGTGTTTGACGTCGGCGGAACGATAGACCTTACACCTCTGGGCAGAGCGCTCAATCTGAAGAGCGATAAGGGATCTAATGTCACTATCGCCGGTCAGACTGCGCCGGGCGAGGGTATTCAGCTCAAGGGCTACGGTTTGTCCCTTTCAAACGTTCACGACGTAATTATAAGAAACATAAGTATAAGAATAGGAAACGTAAGAAAAGCCGGCGATACATATCAGTCTGACCCGCTCAGCGTAAGCGGCGCGAACCAAAGAGTCGTGCTTGATCACCTCTCAATGTGCTGGGCGGTTGACATGGGCTTCCGTGTATATGGTGAAGAAATAACCATGTCAAACTGTATGGTATCAAAGGGTCTTTACTGGAACACTCCGCATGAGAAGGGTAAGCATAACTATGCGGGAATGTTTGGGCCAAAATACGGAACATTTTATAACAACTATATCGCGGACTGTGGTCAGCGTGCGCCGCGAATTATAGATAACGAGTTCATCGACGTTCGCAACAACGTTATCGCGAACACAAAGTATTCGTTTGATATCTGTAACTATGAATGGATGGGCGCAAACCCGAAGTTCAACATAGTAAATAACGCTGTTCTCATGGGCAGCCCGCAGCCTGGCGGCTCAACCTCAAATGTGACCAGTGCAGGATCGTACAAGTACTTCCAGGGACGAGAGTATTCGGGCGGACTGTTCACATATTCGGTAAATAACTACGATAACACACAGGGCGCGAGAGCAATTTCGGCAAATAGCACAAACATTGACGGCGCGCTGTGGACCGGTACATTAACACCTGGCTCATCAGCTGAGACAAGAGTCGGCGAGGAGATGGGCGCATTCTCGTCAAGCGGCTATTCAAACATAGGCTCTGCGTGGCAGGATATGATATTCCCGGGCGACATAAGTCTTTCAGATTATAATTCCTCGCTTGTTTCAAAGCAGGGAAACACGCTCATGCCATACCCGTTTGCGGCTCCGTATGTGAAAACATATTCGCCGCGTGACGCAGCGAAGAATGTTCTTGAAAACGCAGGCTCACGAGGACGATTTGACGGTGATATCCTCACAAGAAGATACCTCGCTGAGGGCAGAACAAGACTGCAGATCTCAACGGATTACCTGAAGGGCGCTGAGGTTTACGGCGTAGAGCTGCCGGAGGGGTATTCGGCTGATACAGCATACGGTCTGCCGGTTCATACTCAGACAGAGTACATTGACCAAAACGGCATGACAGTATGGGATATAGACGGAAAGACAGTTCCGGCCGGTGATGCAGGTAACTATGAGGCTGATCCGGAAGTGATCAGATATATCACAACAGCAGATGATCCGGAAATTAAATCCCACAGCGGCAGCATGTACGCGACAGACACAGACGGGAACAAGTATCTCTTGAAGATATATGACTATACCGATACTGACGATATCCATGATGCGTTTGATCTGTTCGATATAGACGGAAGCGTTCTTTCAAAGCCGAATAATTACGGCACGACCGTTAACGGCTCGGATGGTATGCACTGGAAGCGCGGTATCGTGCTCAACTGGGCGGACTGGGGCGACGGTCCTGGAAACTATGACCATTCGTCAAGTTCTGCAACGGACGGTAATATCGGAACAGATATCGCCGATACAGAGTGGAGTGTGTATGACTGGCCGCAGCTTACGACAGTTTACCGCGACGGCAAGTGGGATACAAACCGTGACGGTATCCCTGATTTCTACGTTGAGCTTATGGGCTGGCCGTCAGGCGATGCCGACATAAGCCGCGAGGACTTTGAGGGCAGAGGCTATACAAACCTCGAATACTACATAAATGACTGCTGCGCAGGCGATATGGAGTCTGAGGAGGGCGATGAGGACACTCCGGCACCGGCTGAAAACGTTCGCAACGGTTCCTCAAAGTTTGACACACATAAAAGCCACGAGATACTGTTTAATACGGTTAAGCGCGCAAAGGCAAAGATCTATTACTGTGAGGGCGACTCGTTTAACGAAGCCGAGGCAAAGGAGATAGCTCTTAACAGATACTATGATTATGATGTGGATGATGTGAAGTATAAGCTTGATTCGGATAACAAGCCGGTTCAGAGCAGATACCGCACGGCATCGGATTTTGATACATATTTCTCATATGTATTTGAAGGTCTCAAGCCTGACACGACATATTCATACAAGATAAAGACATATACCGATACAGGCGTTGAAAGTATGACTGAACAGACATATTCCTTCAAAACAAAGCCGGCATCAGCTGGTAAGCCGGGAACGCCGAGAATCACAAAATATGTTCCGTTTGACGGACGTATTACGATAAACTATGAACCGGCTTCTGAAAACAAGTCATACAACCAGAGGAGCTATGTGCAGAAGAACGCTTCTGATTCTTCCAAAAAGACATATAACCTCACATATATAGGCAATAACAGCTATGATAAGTCCACAGACCATTATATACTCCGCTACAGCACGAGTGCGGATATGAGTGGTGCAAAAAGCGTTGAGCTTCCCAATACCTCGACAAGCTATGTGCTCACAGGTCTCACAAACGGAACAAAGTATTATCTTGATCTGCGCGCGGTAAGCGCTGACGGCACGGAAAGTGACTGTGCTGTATATAATCAGAAGCAGATCGCAGATACCGGCAGATTGGATAAGGATGGTAACAAGGTTTATTCCGTACAGGGCGTTTCAGTCAACAATAAAAAGGTTGTAGAGTATTATCCGGACTATGATGTTAATATAAGTTCAATGGCTATAGAGCCTACACGATACACAATAAACGTTGATTATGCTAAGATGCTTGAAGAAAACGAGATAGGCGAGGGTGAAACGACAAAGTTTACAACAGTATTTGGTGATGTATATGACTGGTACATATACACACTCGGCGGAATTCCTATTCCGACAACTCCCGAAGGCGGAGATAAGCCGATACTTATGCTTCGTGATGATAACCATGATCATGGCTTCACATACGCGAAGAAGTTCGATACCCCGCTTGATGGTAAAGCCACAATACACTGTAAGCTCATGATAAAGAACGAAGTTCTCGACCCGATGAACCAGGCGCCCGAGCTGCGTTTCTATCTGCAGCAGGACAGCGCTGATTCAGATAATGCCGAGCAGGGCGATGAGGAAGGCGGCTCTACCGATACAGGCTCAGCGGATGACGCAACAGTATTCGGAACGATCGCCTCACTTACGTTCACAAAGAACAATCTGAACTTTAATGGAAGTGCTATTTCTAGATACACGACAGATACATGGTATGATATAAAGATTCTTCTTAACGGTGATGATGGTACATGCGATTTGTATGTAAACGATAAGCTTATCCGCGCTGGTCTGGAATACTCGGATTCGGCGACATCCAACACGATCGCGCGCTGGCAGATAAGTTCGCGTCTTGCCGGAACTGAGGATGTTTATATAGAGTATATGTATGCGTACACAGGCTGGGATGAGCCGGTGACAGATCCGGATGCTACACCGAAGCCCGACAATACCGTTCAGGAGGGCACATCAGGTCCCCGCGGCGGTGGCGGTGGTGGCGGTGGTGGCGGTGGTGTCGTTCCGACAACCACAGCAACACCTGCACCGACAGGTGAACCTTCAGAGACTCCTTCAGACGAGCCTTCTGGAGATCCGACAGCGCCGACTGTTCCGAAGTTTACCGACATGAAAGGCTATGATTGGGCCGAAGAGGCTGTAACGGCTCTTGCAGGACGCGGTATCGTAAACGGAATATCGGATACAGAATTCGCACCGGGACGAAATATCACAAGAGCAGAATTTGCGGCAATCTTAATGCGCGGATTCGGACTTGAAAACGCAGACGCAAAATGTTCGTTTACCGATGTGCCTGAGAATGCATGGTATTACAGTGCGGTAGCATCAGCATATGAGTTGGGCGTTATAACCGGCTACAGTGATACTGAATTCGGCGCGAACGATAATATTTCGCGTCAGGACATGGCAGTCATGGTAAACAGACTGCTTGACAAAGTTGATATAACCTTAGATGAGGTTGTAGACTACAGCGGCTTCGATGATGCTGCTTCCATAGCCGATTATGCTAAGTCGGCAGTAGAGCTCTTGTATAGCGGCGGAATAATTGACGGAGTAGGGGATAATAAATTTGATCCGACCGGAAAGACCACGAGAGCCGCGGCAGCAAAGGTATTGTACGGTATATTAAAGCCCGCATGGGAAATCGAAATGGAGGAATAAATAAAAATGATAAAGAAAATATGTTCAGCTATATTATCACTTAGTATCGCTGTGAGTGCGCTTGCGACAATAAGCGTTTCAGCATACAGTGATGTAACTACAAGCGGTCAGAAAAGCGCGGTAGAGCTTGTGTCGGGACTTAATATAATGAGTCCCGACAGCAATGAAGAGTTCGGAAGCAGCACAATTGTAAAACGCGGAGAATTTGCGCTTTATGCTGCAAGACTCATGGGCTATAACGTTACTCCCGGCTCGTTAGCTAACGGAACCTTTGATGATGTTGATATATCAACAGAGGAAGGCACTGCGGTAGAGCTGCTTGCAGGTATCGGCGCAATTGACGCATCCGCAAAGCAGTTTAACCCGAATGAGGGCATAACATATAATGCGGCGATCAAGATAATTTTAAGCTGTGCAGGTTATGATACCGCAGCTCAGAACAGCGGCGGATATCCAAACGGATATATAAAGGTTGCAGCTGAAAACGATCTCAGCAAGAACCTTTCAAAATCAGGCGGTGAGGCTCTGACAAAGACAGAAGCAGCTATACTCTTGTATAATGCTCTGTTCATCTATCCGATGGAGCTGAATAACCGTACTTATGAAAAAAGCAGCGAAACACTGCTCCAGAAGGTTTATGACGTGTATGAGCTTACAGGTGTAGTTACAGGCTATGAGAAATCGAGTCTTTTAAACAGACAGCTCGGCGACGGGCAGGTTCAGATCGGCGACACTGTATATGAGTGCTCAGCACCGGGTATAAAGAATTATATCGGTTATAATATCAAAGCATATTATGCCGATGTAAGAGGCGAGGGCAGAAAAATAGTAGCATTTACGGAAAAAGCCGGTCAAAACAAGACCACAACTGTTGATGCAGATGACATAGACCAGGTTACAAATACAAGTGTAAGATATTATCCTAACAATTCGTTAGCGACAAAAACAGTCAAAGTATCGGCTGACGCAACTATAATATATAACGGTCGTTATCGTACAAACAGTGGTGATTTATCATCAATCCTCTCAGACGTTGTTGATGGTGACGTGACATTCATAGCAAATGACGGCTCAGATACGGCAAAAGTAATTATAATAAACTCATATAAGCATCTTCTTATAGAGCGTACTGATAAGCGCAACTACAGATTGTATCTGCAAAACGGTTCCGGCTCATCGAAGGCCACAACAGATCCGGCATATCTGCCCGATGTTATTACAACAGACCCTGATGATATAGATGTTGCTGTATATATAGGCGATGAAGAGGTATCCTTTGACAATATCCAGGCAGGCGACGCGATCACGATGAAAGAAAGTGCTGACAAGCAGAGCGTAGAGCTGTATATTTCAAGAAATGTTGTTTCAGGCACAATAGGAACGATCTCAGATGAAGAGATAAATATAAATTCAACTGTATATGATATTTCACCGTTCCGCGATAAGGTATACAGATCAGGAGACGCTGGAACTTTTGCGATCACGACAAACGGCAAGTTCCTCGGCATGGTATCGGTTGCCGGTGCTCAAAGAAATTATGCGTATGTTATAAAATCATATACGGATGATCCGGAGGAGAGAGCTTATCTTAAGCTTTACACCACAAGCGGCGAGGTAGTAAAGTATACCTGTGCTGACAATGTGCGCTTGAACAACTCAAAGAGAAACTATCGTGAGATCGCTCAGATGGTTTCGGCAGGCGAGCTTATAACATACACATTAAATTCAGCAGGTGAATTGGCGACTATAAACCGCCCTTATGATGCAAGCTCAAAGTATATAACAGCGGATTCTGAGGGTAATCTCAGATTATATGTAAACGACACAGAGTTTGTTAAGGATTGGAATAAGAGCTCGGTAAGATACGTTGACGGCATCATGGGTATGACGTTCATTACTGAGGATACAGTAATATTCGCTATGCCGAGATTTGACGACGGAGACGAGTCAGAGTACAGACTGCTCACAAAGGCAGATCTGACTAACAGAACATATTCAGATGTTACAGCATTTGATATCGACCGTCAGGGTCGCGCAGGCGCAATAGTAATTGTAGAGGACGTATCTGACAGCGTTTCAATGTCATTGCCGCTGTTCTTCATATCAAAGGTAAATGACGCAGTAACTGACGACAATGAACAGGTAAGAAGAATAACAGGCTTTGAAAAGGGCCAGGAGATCACACTCGATTTTGACGATGATTCCAAGTCAGTCACATATGAGGACGGTTGGATGAACTATTCAGGAAACGAAAGCTTCGACACAGGCTACAGAGATCTTCAGAAGGGTGACGCGATCCAGTACATATTAGGCAATGACGGCAGAGTTACTGCATATCGTCTTGTATACAACAATAAGCAGACAGCGTTCGATAAGAAGGGACGCTTCATCGAAAACAATGTTGCAAATTATTACGAGGATTGGAGTGCAACAGGTGCTGTAACAAAGCTTGATTTCTCGGATAACCTTTATATCGCATACGGTGATGTTCAAATGAGATATATGGATTATATGATCATCCTCGGTTTACCAGAATCGGACAGATTAAAGTATGCGTCAAGCAAGAGCCCTGTTTCGATCATGGACTACTATCGTCCGATGAATCTTCTCGATAACGCATATATCTATGTGTATGATGTAAGCGCTAACAAGGGCGCGGGCAGCGTTGAAATCGGCGATATGGAAGATATCCAGAAAGGCGATGTATGCTTCGTGCGTTCAAAGAAGATGGGCGAGCTGAATGAAATAATGGTATATCATAGGTAATAGATTTATCATCAGATAAATTCTGTGAAAGGAGTAATGATCATTGAGAAATAAAAGATTTCTTTCGTTCGTCACAGCGGTGGCGATATCCGCCTCGGTCGTTTCAGGTATGGTCCTGAACGCCGAAGCGAAAAGCACCGTGTATACATGGGATTTCACAGATACCTCATACTTTGGTGAGGAAATCGCCATGGGCAGTGATATAATATCCGATCAGAATGAAACGGATGCGATATTATCCAATCCCGGCGCGAGGTTTTCCGTTGCGGACGGTAAGGCAACCGATGATAGCGGTAATTCGGTGCGTGTAGCAAAGACCGAGGCGCAGGTTACAAATGCGGTTTCTATAAAGGTACCGGCGGGAGACAGCGCTGAGCTTTCTATTGAACTCACAGCCGGATCAAGCAATAGAGAACTGTCTCTTAAGGCTGAGGGATCAGATGCGAAGGTTCTCACAGCTGTGGATTATACAAAAAATGTTTTAAAGGAATACACCGCTTCGCTTGATTGCGGTACTACGTATTACTTAGATACAACAGAATATAAGGCATATATAGGCAAGGTGACTCTCACCGTTAAAACTGACGGTGAGGACGATCCTCAGCCCACAGAAAAGGCAACGGAAAAGGCAACGGAAGCTGCTACTGAAAAGGCGACAGAAGCCGCATCGGCAGCACCCGCTCCGGAAGGACTTACGGGTCTCACATCCGACATTTCGCTCAACTTCAATGATGAGAGCAACAAAACCTTTTCGGAGAACACTGTCATATGCGGTGGATATATGAGAGTATATGCCACAAGTGATAAGACTGTTAATGTTGATGCAAGCAAAAAGACTATAGGCGGCACAGCCTACACCACGAGAATGAAGATGGTCGGAGCCGGAACGGCAGACGGCGAGAACTCGGTAAGAGCACTGGAGGTATACCCGTCAGTAAACGGTACTATCCAGGTAGACTTTGCGCATGCTTCATCATCGGGCGATCCGCGAGATATAGCCGTAACTCAGAACGGCAGCACAAAGACGCAGAGCGTTGATTCAAACAGCACCGCGTCAATAATTGTGAATGTAACAGCGGGCGCGAGTGTTTATATCTACGGCATGGCTAACATCAATATTTATGGTGTGAAATTCACAGCAGGCGGTGAGGCGCCGACAGCGGCTCCGGCAACCGAGAAACCGACAATGCCGCCGGGCCCGTCAGAGCTTACACCAATCACTGAGGATGCGGCGTTTAACTTCAACGACTACAATAATCTGACATTTTCGACCAATACTGTTGTATGCGGTGGATATGTAAAGATATATGCCGCGAGCGGATCTACAGTTAATGTTGACAACAGCAACAAGACAATAGATGGCACTAAGTACACCACAAGACTTAAGATGAACGGCGCCGGAAAGGTAAACGGCGAATCCTCAACAAGAGTAATTGGGGTTATGCCGGGAGTAAACGGTCAGATTCAGGTTGACTTTGCTCATGCGTCAGGCTCAGGCGATGCGAGACAATTAGCATTAGACCAAGGCGGCAGCACTGAAACGCAAAGCGTTGATGGTGGCGCAACAGCGTCACTCATTGCGACTGTAAAAGCCGGAGAGATGGTTTACATTTACGGCTTAGCCGGTGTCAATCTGTACGGTATAAGATTTACAGCACTCGGAGAGTTGCCGACTGTTGATCCGAACGCGACACCGACTCCCGCTCCGACTCCGACTCCTTCACCGACTCCGGAGCCGGATCTGATGAAGATGGATTACAAGATGCTTTTCACGTTCG
>JAFLUC010000075.1 GCA_022509005.1 Oscillospiraceae bacterium
TACATACAAAGCGGCGAGGCAATTCCAATTAAACTTGCCGGAATAATCCCGAATACAACGAGATGCTTGTCCTGAATCACTGTCATAAGCGAATGGATTTTCTGCTTGCCGAACACAGATATAACCGAGCCGATGACAATACCTAATGCCCAATAAAATACTATCTGACGAAGCTGCACCTCGAAATAGTACCACAGATAGATTGCTTCACGCTGTATAATAAAGTAAACTTATATATAATCCGTCACTTTAAATTCCTGCCCAGCTCATACGCAAGCGTCATAAAATCTGAACGCCGTGTCATAGCAGGTGTTCCGCAGCCTGCACCGAGAATCATGCCTGTATCCTCAAAATTCAGATACCTTACCAAAGTCTTATAGTGAGCCTCCAAAGCATCAAATGTCCAGTCATCACTATTCCACGCTGCCGCAATCAATGCTGATTTCATATGCTTTCTGTTTATACTACTGTTAAACGCACAGAAGCGGTCAATCAGTATTTTAAGCTGTGCTGACATTCCATAGTAATACAGCGGAGTTACAAACACGATCATATCCGCATCAAGAATTTCGCGGCGTATTTCATTCATATCGTCTTTTTGTGAGCAAGGACCTTCTTATCCGCAATGAATACAGCCTGTACACGGATGAATTTTCGACTTCGCTGCGTCAATAATCCTTATACTATTTCCTGCATCCTCTGCCCCTTTTATAAAATTATCTGCCAACATATTTGACGAACCGTTTTTATTGGGACTGCCCTCCAATACAATAATCTTCATATCTGAAAATCCTCCTGTCTGTTATTGAATTTAAAAACTCTCCGCCCACTTTTTCAATGTGTCCGCAGAGGGATTTCCGTTCAGAAGTCTGCCTTCCTTAATTGTTGCGCCGGGACAGCTTGCCGCAAGCTCCGCAGCGGTTCGTCCAAAGCCGCTGCCGCCCGAAGTGGCAAAAAGAATTATTGTTTTCCCTGTAAAATCATAGCTCTCTAAAAATGAGTTAATAATTGTAGGCGCTACATACCACCAAATCGGGAAACCAAGGAAAATCTTATCATACTCAGCAATATCTGCGTTCTTGTCCGCCAATTCAGGTCTGGAGGACTTATCTTTCATCTCAACCGAGCTGCGGGAGTTTTTATCCTGCCAGTTCAGGTCTGCACTCGTATAAGGTTTTGCGGGTTTGATTTCGTATAAATCCGCTCCAGCAGCCACAGCGAGGTTATTTGCAACCCTCGCTGTTGTTCCGCTTGCTGAAAAATATGCTACTAATTTTTTACTCATTGAGGTTCATTCCTTTCTTTATTTACGCTATTATTTATTTCCCTTCACTGTGCTTCATACCGTTTCTTATCTCATGCCTCAAATAATCAAGATTATTTATCTGCTTCTCATAAAAATGAATTTTATCAAGTGTGCTTTCACGCTTTTTATTGAGCATATTAAGACAATCATCTTCATTCTCTCCCGCAAGGAGCAATCTCATATATTCATCAACATCCTCGTTTGAAAAGCCTATCTCATGCAGCGTCATAATCATACTAAGCCTTTGTAAATCCTGCTCGTCATACTGCCAATCTCCCATAACCTTTTTTACCGTGCCGCAAAGATTCATAGCCTCATATTCCTTTAAAATTTTTATGGGAATACAATATCTTTCGCTTGCTTCTTCAATAGTCATTGCGAATCCTCCTCCAAAATATTGTAATTAATCTTTTTTATATATTGTTTGCAAAACTCTATAAACGCAGTTACTACGGGCGATGTAATGCTGTGTTTTTTCCACACAAGAACCGTACCTGTCTGCATAGGCGGCATCAGCGGTTTAACACATAAATTCTCATATCTGCTGTCATGCTCAAAGCACAGTGCTACGCCGACACCCTCGCTTACCATGATTGAGGCATTATATAAAAGATTATATATTGCCGCAATCTCCGTATTTTCGCAATAATCTCCGAACCAACTCTCTATCTCTTTTCTCACACGCTCTCTTTTTGCCACAATCATCGGAACTTTTGACAAATCCTCCGGTGTGACATACTCCTTTTGGGCAAGCGGACTGTCCTTTCTTATAAGCGCGCTCCATCTGTCTTTATACGGCATATGGATAAACTCGTACCGTCCGATGTCCACCGGTTCAGTCAGAAGTCCTATGTCTACAATACCCTTTTCTATCCTGTCCTTGATGTCATCTGAAATAGCGCTGTATATTTCAAAATTTACATTCGGATATTTCTTTCTGAATGCCGTCATCATCTGCGATAAAAGGTGCATACTTTGGGTTTCTCCACTGCCGATTGTGACTGTACCGGAAAGAGTTTCGCCTTTGTTTGCGAAGTCGCGCGTGATTTTATCGGTAAGTGTGATTATCTCGTTTGCCCGCTCCCTTAAAAGCATACCTTCATCCGTAAGTGTTATGCTGTGTTTCCCGCGCACAAATAATTTCACTCCAAGCTCCTCCTCAAGCTGCATGAGCTGTCTTGAAAGAGTCGGCTGAGTCAAATGCAGAACCTCGGCGGCCTTTGTGATATTTTCTTCTCTCGCCGCGGTCAAAAAATACCGTAGAACACGAAGCTCCATAGATCAGTCCTCCTTAGTTAAATTTTTTGATTCCCCGTAGACCATACCTGCTTTTTATTCGCATTTCCGGCTGTATTCTGCGCCATAACACCCACAAGATTATGCGGTATATACAGTTCCTCAAGATATGTGATTTCCTCGTCTGTCAATTCAAGATCAACCGCTTTTGCCGCACCTTCAATATGATGCAGCTTTGTCGCGCCGACTATCGGTGATGTAACCTTTGTTAATAACCATGCAAGCGAAATTTCCGTCATTGTTACACCGCGTTTTTCTGCAAGCTCATGGGCGCGGGCGATAATAGCACCGTCTTGCTCCGCCGTCGCGTCATATTTGAATTTCGCGTAGCTGTCCTCCGATAAGCGCTTTGAACTCACGTTTGGCAATCTTGAAAGTCTGCCGCTTGCCAATGCGCTGTACGGAGTCATGGCAATGTTATCCTCGGCGCACAAACGCGCCATTTCGCGCTCTTCCTCGCGGAATATCAGATTATAATGACCTTGTATTGAAACGAACTTTGCAAAACCCTCTTTCTCCGCAATCGCGTTTGCTTTTGCCAGCTGATACGCGTAACAGTTGGAAATCCCGATATACCTCGCTTTACCTGACTTCACAGCATTATTAAGTCCTTCCATAATATCATAAATCGGAGTGTTGTAATCCCACATATGATAAATGTATAAATCAACGTAATCCATACCGAGATTTTCAAGACTCTTGTTAATCATTTTTTCGATATGCTGCTGTCCGCTTATTCCGTTTGCTATTTCCTCTTGTGTGCGCGGCAGGAATTTTGTCGCTATCACAACATCGTCACGCTTGGCAAAATCTTTTATCGCTCTGCCTACATACAGCTCGCTTGTTCCGCTCTGATAACCTATTGCGGTGTCATAGAAATTAACGCCTAATTCCAGACTGCGTTTTATAATCTCGCGCGAATGAGCCTCATCAACTGTCCATGAGTGCTGTCCGTTTGCAGCGTCGCCAAAGCCCATACATCCCATACATATCCGCGATACTGTTAAATCCGAATTACCTAATTTTGCGTATTTCATTTTATCCTCCCGATTATTTTCCTATTTTCATACAATTTCCGATCACATCACCCGTTTTGAAATATTCATATGTCGGCATTTCAAAAAGTACAGGTTTTAAAATATGATAATTTATTTTTCCCGCATCAGTCAGAATACTGTCATCAGCGTATGTCCCTGCGATTGTGCAGATGAAGTTATCAAATCCTTTTGTATCATAAATGTCCTCCACCTCACACTCAATTGTCAAAAGCGCATCATCAATTAAAGGTGCGCCCTTTTCTCCTAATGTATATGAAAATGTCTCCGATTTATCGGTTTTGTTTCCGCTCACGCATCCCATTTTATCAGCCTTTGCAAGCCATTCCTCAGTGACTATATTAACAGACAATACCTTATTATCTATAATTCCCTTGTTTGTATAATGAGGTTTTGCAAGACTTACCATAACGTGGTCGTGTCCCATAATGCCCATGTGTCCGACAAGGACATAATTAGGCTTACCGTTTACCATTGCTCCGATAACTGCAAGCGGCATAGGATATAATGCCAATACTGAACCGATATTCTTTTTCACAGCTTATAATTCTCCTTAATAATATAGTTTCTGCTTATATTTTACGCTATCCTTGCTCCAAAGTCAAATACCTATATTGCATAGTGTACAATGCCTGAGACGTATTTCTTGGCTCATATTTGTCAAGAAATGCCTGAAATGTATTGCTGATGATACAATATAAGTATTGGACATTTTTTTGTACCAATGCTACAATATTGATATAAAAAAATATTTTGAAAAAGTATTGACCTTGAGTAAACTCCATGGTTTATACTTTTAATTGAAACTTAATAAAATCAGGAGGACGTGACAATGAAAAAAACAATATCACTTATCTTGTCAGTATTCATGTTGTGCAGTTTTACGCTTACAGGCTGCGCGGCTGAAACGGGAACGTCGGACAATGATGCAACGGAAATTATCCTGCAAATCGGCAATCCGAATATGACGGTAAACGGCGAAGTGAAAGAAATTGATGAAGGGCGCGGCACTGTTCCGGTCATAATCAATGACAGAACTCTGCTGCCTGTGCGCGCGATAGTAGAGGAATTGGGCGGTACAGTTGAATGGAACGGCGATACTCAAACTGTAACTCTTAATTACGGCAGCGATGAAGTTCGCCTTACAATTGACAGCACAGCATCATATTTGAACGGTGCGGAAAACACTCTTGATGTTGCTCCGGCTGTTATAAACGAGCGGACAATGCTTCCGATACGCTTTATTGCGGAAAGTTTTAAATTCAAGGTTGACTGGAATCAGGCAGAGCAAATTGTAACAATCACAAAAGCGGCTGATGAAAATATCAACACTGAAACAGACTTTAATGATAATCTTGTTTTAATAAACGGCGGCACATTCCAGTTGGGAAGCCCGGCAGGCGAGGCGGAGCGAGATTCAGATGAAACTCAGCACGAAGTAACCGTTGATGACTTTTATATATCAAAAACAGAAGTAACACAAAGAGAGTATCAATCAATAATGGGCAGCAATCCGAGTGAAAATCGTGGAGATAATCTTCCGGTTGAAAATATCACATGGTATGACGCGATAAATTATTGTAACGAATTGAGTAAAGCAAGCGGTCTAACACCCTGCTATGCTATTGAAGGCTCAACTGTTACTTGGAATAAAAACGCAAACGGCTATCGTCTGCCTACTGAAGCAGAATGGGAATATGCCGCAAGGGCGAACACAATGACTCCGTTCAGCTTTGGTGATTATGTAAAAGATGAGAATGCAAACTGTTACAATGCTTACGGATACAACAATGACGCAAGCGGAAGTTGGGTAAACGGATATTTAGAACATACCGTTAGTGTAGACAACTATAATACTAATCCATTTGGATTATATAATATGCACGGTAACGTCGCCGAATGGGTATGGGATTGGTATGGCGAATACAATACAAACACAGCAGAAAATCCGACAGGTGCAGCATCCGGTAATTACAAAGTCGTAAGAGGCGGCGGTTGGAACGATTTTCCGAAGCATATACGCTCGGCATACCGCAGCGCTTTTCCGGCAGATGTTCCGCTTTACAGTATCGGTGTCCGTATAGTCCGCAGCGCATCGGTTTCATCGGGCACGGTAACAAGTACAAGTAATGCAAATTCCGACAACACTCCCGGCAAGGTTCTGATTGCGTATTTCTCACAGACAGGAAATACGGACGGTCTTGCAAGCATTATTGAAGAAATGACAGGTGCGGATATATTCCGCATTGAGCGTGATGTTCCGTATTCGGCTACACATAATTCTCAGGGATTGTACGCTGAAGCATTGACTGAACAGCGTGAAAACGCAATACCTGAGTTAAAAACATATCTTGAGGACGCAGGTTTAGATATTAACCAATACGATACAATCCTGCTCGGCTACTGTAACTGGTGGGCATCAATTCCCGCCCCGGTACGCAGTTTCCTTACTCATTACGATATGGACGGTAAAACAATAATCCCGTTTTGCAGCATGGGCGGCGGGCGCTTCGGTCAGACGATAAGCGCTGTTGCAAAGCTTGCGCCGAATAGTACGATTAAAAAGGGATTAGATGTAACTTATTCATCATATAACAGAACTGAAATAGCCGAGTGGCTTTCAGAAAGCGGTATAACCGCCATAAATTAAATTCTTAGGAGGACTTGAAAAATGAAAAAAGCAATATCACTTATCTTATCAATCATTATGCTGTTCAGTCTTGGTATTACAGTCTGTGTGGCAGAAGGAACAGAAAATGATAACATGGAGATTATACTCCAAATCGACAATCCCGTTATGACAGTAAACAGTGTAGAAAAGGAAATCGATCCCGGCATGGGAACAACGCCCGTTATAATCAATGAGAGAACATTATTACCCGTTCGCGCGGTTGTTGAGGAAATGGGCGGCACTGT
The DNA here is from genome assembly GCA_022509005.1 of Oscillospiraceae bacterium. Lineage (GTDB taxonomy): Bacteria > Bacillota > Clostridia > UBA1381 > UBA1381 > Ornithomonoglobus. The sequence continues at coordinate 6,574 of JAFLUC010000075.1, forward strand.
TGACTGGAACGGAGATACGCGAGAGGTTACTCTTTCCTATAATGAGGACACAATTCGACTTACGATTGATAGTCAGGCAGCGTATTTGAATGAGAAGGCTGAAACACTTGATACTGCTCCAACAATAATCAATGACCGGACAATGCTTCCCATCAGATTTATCGCAGAGGGATTTGGATTTGATGTAGATTGGAATGGTGACACGCAGACCGTTATAATCACAAAATCTGTATCGGAAGTGGCATCTACTCCTGAACCGACAATAATGCCTACAGAACAGCCTGATGTAACCGCTGAACCGATAGATGAACCTACGGGCGGCAAGGTGCTTGTAGCGTACTTCTCATGCACGGGAAACACGGAATCGTTGGCACAGAAGATAGCTGATGTAACAGGTGCGGATATGTATGAAATAGTACCGGAAGTACCTTATACAGAAGCGGATTTAAACTATAACTCCGACTGTCGTGCAAATCAGGAGCAGAACGATGATTCAGCACGTCCGGCAATTGCAGGAGGTATCGAAAACATAGATGATTACGATATAATCTATATCGGTTATCCCATATGGTGGGGTACTATTCCAAAAATAATAAATACATTCATCGACAGCTATGATTTATCCGGAAAAACTATTATGCCGTTCTGCACAAGCGGTTCAAGCGGAATTTCAACCTCCGTTTCAGCAATCAGAAACGCTTGCCCGAACGCTGATGTTAAGGACGGTATGCGCGGAACAGGCTCGACCACAAATGCACAGATTGAACAGTGGATTGAGAACAGCAACATCGGAAAGGATTGATAAACAATGAAAAAAGTATTATCTATAATTTTATCAATAGCCATGCTCTTTATCTTGGGAGCTTGCGGAAACACCGAAGTTAATAAAACAGCCGTTCCAACAGAGCGGCCATTCGCAACAACTGAACCTGTTAATAACACAGAAAGCGGTAAGGCGCTTGTAGCGTACTTCTCCTGCACGGGAAATACTAAAGGCTTGGCACAGAAAATAGCTGATGTAACAGGTGCGGATATGTATGAAATAGTACCGGAAGTACCTTATACAAAAGCGGATTTAAACTACAACTCTGACTGCCGTGCAAATCAGGAGCAGAACGATGATTCGGCGCGTCCGGCAATTGCAGGCGGCATAGAAAACATAGACGATTACGATACAATTTATCTTGGCTATCCCATATGGTGGGGTACTATTCCCAAAATTATAAACACCTTTATCGACAGCTATGATTTATCCGGCAAAACTATCATGCCGTTCTGCACAAGCGGTTCAAGTGGAATATCAACCTCCGTTTCAGCAATCAGAAACGCTTGCCCGAATGCTGATATTAAAGACGGTATGCGCGGAACAAGCTCGACTACAAGCGCAGAGATTGAGGAATGGATAAGCAGTAATACAAATTAAGTGGAGGTAATTATGAAATACAGAAAATACACAGCCTTGCTGTTATCGCTGATTATAATGCTTATCGGCATCAATTTCAGCGTATCGGCGGCAGCTCCTGAATTTGAAGTTACAAAAACATCGGTGTTGGTGTCAAATGCACCGTCCAATTCGGATTTGATTGTAGCACTGTATAACGGCGAGCAGCTTACCGGTGCAAGGATTTATCACGGCAGCGGAAGTATAAGAGGAAACTACGCCGCAGATATGGCAGAGCAGGTTGACGGCTCTGATCATATAAAAGCGTTTTTATGGAATATGAAAACTCTTGAACCTGCCGTAGTCAATTTTGGAGATATGCTTGCAAACCTGCCTGATGGACAGTCTTATATGGGAAATATGGTTTTGATAAATGGCGGCACATTCCAAATGGGAAGTCCGGCAGATGAACCTGAACGCGGTTCTGACGAGGTGCTGCACAATGTAAGTGTAGACAGCTTTTATATGGCGAAAACCGAGCTTACTCAGGCTGATTATCAGTCTATGATTGGAAGTAATCCGAGTGAAAATCAAGGCGATAATCTGCCTGTGGAAAATATTACATGGTATGACGCAATAGAGTATTGTAATGAACTGAGCAAGTCGGAGGGACTCACTCCCTGCTACACAATCTCAGATAAAACAGTTACATGGGATAGAAGCGCTGACGGTTATCGGCTTCCTACAGAAGCGGAATGGGAATATGCTGCAAGAGCAAATACGGCAACACCGTTCAGCTTCGGCGATTATGTGCATGACAGTGACGCTAATTGTTACAACGCTTACGGTTATAACAATAATGCAAGCGGTAATTGGGTAAACGGTTACTTACAGCATACAGTGAGCGTTGATAGTTATAATACAAACAGCTATGGGCTTTATAATATGCACGGTAATGTCGCTGAATGGGTTTGGGATTGGTATGACAGCTACAATACCGACACGGATAATCCGACAGGAACTGAATCCGGTAATTACAAAATTGCGCGCGGCGGCGGTTGGAATGATTTCCCGAAGCATATACGCTCGGCATACCGCAGCGCTTTCCCGGCAGATGTTCCGCTTTACAGTATAGGTGTTCGCGTGGTACGCAACGCAGTAGTTTCATCGGGTATAATAACAAGTACCGATAAAGCACAGCCGGATAATGCGTCAAATAAGGTATTGATAGCGTATTTCTCACAAACAGGTAATACTGACGGTTTGGCTAAAATTATACAGGAAATGACAGGCGCGGATATGTTCCGCATTGAGCGCAAAACACCGTATTCGGCTACAAGCAATTCGCAGGTATTATATGCCGAGGCGCTGACGGAACAGCGCGAAAACGCAATGCCTGAATTAAAAGCATATCTTGAAGATGAAGGCTTGAACATTGATGAGTACGATACGATTCTGCTTGGTTACTGTAATTGGTGGGCATCGATTCCCGCTCCTGTCTGCACCTTCCTGAATCACTATGATATGAGCGGTAAAACGATAGCGCCGTTTTGCAGTATGGGCGGCGGACGTTTCGGGCAGACAATAAGCGCGGTTGCTAAACTTGCTCCGAACAGCACAATTAAAGAAGGTCTGGACGTAACATATTCGTCCTACAACAGAAATAGAATATCAGAGTGGCTTGACAAGACGTTGACTCCGGCAGCAACGCCTACTCCATCGCCATCGCCCACACCGACAGCAACGCCGACCCCAACACCTACGCCGACTCCTACACCTGATACAACTAAGGTTTTGGTAGCGTATTTCTCCTGCACCAATAATACAGAAGGAATAGCAAATCATATAATTGATGCGATAGGTGCGGACAGATATGAAATTGAAGCGGCAGTACCGTACACCGAAGATGATTTAAAATATTACACCGGTTGCCGCGCAGACCAAGAACAAAACGATCCTACTTGTCGTCCGGAAATTTCCGGTTCAGTGGAAAATATGGATGACTATGATATAATTTTTGTAGGTTATCCAATCTGGCATGGTCAGGCACCTAAAATTATATATACATTTTTGGAAAGCTACGATTTAGGTGGTAAAACCATTGTGCCGTTCTGTACTTCCGCAAGCAGTGGAGTAGGCAGCAGTGCAACAAATCTGCATTCAAGCGCTTCAGGCGCAAATTGGATTGCAGGACAACGTTTCAGCGGCAGTGCCGCACGAAGCAGCGTTGTAACATGGATTAACGGTTTGGGATTAGATATCACAGCGAAATAAAAAAGGAGGATGCAAAAATGGCAGTAAAACAGACAGCAGGCAGAGATGCCTTAAATGATTTCGCACCAAAATTTGCAGAACTGAATGATGATGTATTATTCGGTGAGGTGTGGTCAAGAGAGGACAAATTATCACTTAAAACACGTTCTATTGTGACAATTACAGCTCTGATAAGCAAGGGTATTGTAGACAGCTCACTGTCATATCATCTTGAAACAGCGAGAAAAAACGGTGTAACCCGCACTGAAATGGCTGAAATTCTTACGCATTTGGCGTTCTATGCGGGATGGCCGAACGCATGGGCGGCATTCCGCATGGCAAAGGATGTTTATGCTGATGATTTAGGAGAAGATGAGCATGGCGGATTCTTCGGACAGGGTAAAGCAAACACAGCGTTTGCACAATATTTTATCGGTAACAGCTACTTAAAGCCGCTTACCGACCCGAAAGAAACTGTATTTATCGCCAATGTCACCTTTGAGCCGGGATGCCGGAACAACTGGCATATTCATCATGCGTCAAAGGGCGGCGGACAGATACTTGTCTGCATTGACGGTGAGGGTTGGTATCAGGAAGAAGGTAAACCCGCACAGAGTCTGAAACCGGGAGATGTTATAACTATCCCTGCCGGGGTAAAGCATTGGCATGGCGCAAAGGCAAATTGTTGGTTCAGTCATTTGGCGATAGAGTGTCCGGGCGAGGATACAGCAAATGAATGGTGCGATCCGGTGACGGATGAAATCTATAATGAATTAGACCAATAAGATGTATCTGAACAGAGATATTATATAAATCTCGTACTTATTACACTGAGTATAAAAAGTTGGAAAGCAACATACCGGTTACTTTCCAACTTTTCGTATGCGCTTAGGCAACGCTGTCGGTTATGAAAATCAGCTTCACTTTTCAAGAGCGTTTAAAACCATTTATGGCGTATCCCCGCGTGAGTGGCGGAATAATAACAGGATGAAGATATAATCAGTTATAACATCAAACATCGGGAAGTGTATATATTTCACTTCCCGATGTTTGCTTCATACTTGATTTTTACTTTCATTCTGGTAAAGGTAAATCTATCATATTGCCTAATGGCGTTATATTTTCCATATCCCAATAAAAAGCTTTAATCTTATCAGCGCCCTCCGGCGCATTTGATATATCCGCTGTAATCGTGCCGCTGCCATTATGTGTATTTACTCCGACAAGAACTCCGTCATCATAAAATG
>JAFLUC010000076.1 GCA_022509005.1 Oscillospiraceae bacterium
CAACGTAATCATATTTGCTTTCGCGGCCATTTGCCCACTCAAAAACATCTTCATAGTCATAGAGAACCTCAATCTCTTCCCCCGTTTCCCTGTCCTTGGCTTTGACTTTGTAAAAAGCGGAGGTTCCTCTTCCTTTTGTATTATCTATATTGGGAATAAGATTAAACGCGTTAAACACCGGAGCGTCCCTCTTTGTCAGCACCGCCACAACTGTACGGTCCTCTTTCACTAAATCATTGTAGAAAGTCGCGTTCCGCGTCATTACCGAAGGTCCACTGTCGGTATCCGGCACTTGCTTGCCGTTTTGAATCGTATACACCGGCTCAGCGCCAAGCGGATAACCGTTGTTTACCCGGTTTTCTTCCGGCAACTCTGTTCCGGTCAGCTCGACTCTATTTCCATTTGTCTCACGGAAAACCCGCGCTGTATAGCCGTATGGCGCAATAATGTCAAAGGAATAGGCGGCATCGACGGTTTTCGTAGGACGCGTTGCGCCGAACACGCTGTCAAGCGTAATATTAGCCGGGACATTGCTTCCGTCCGACATTTCAATTTCATATGTAATTTCATGCTCATTAATACTGTAATTTACAATGAACTTTGCGCCATCCGGCAGGGTTGTGGAGCTGACCAGAGTACTCTGATCCTCCGACGACATATAGTAGTAGACATAATTTCCGTCACCCTTATCGATAACGCCCAGGATGGAGACCTCGACTCCCTCCGCCGTCACGCGTCTGACATAATAGCCGTCATATTTCGGGAACAGGTCTTGATTCACATCGCCGGCAACGTTGGGATTGCTATCGTTTATACCCTTTACGAGTACGGCGGCACGAAGAGCGCCTGTATCCTGATCCGTTGTTACTCCCACGCCGTCCCAATCTCCGGGCGGAAGCTTATATCCCGTGCCATCCGGATCTTCAGCAGGCGGGTTATCGCCGGCATAATTCTCAAGTCCGTTGAGCAGGAACATAGTGCGCGGAATGAATATGCCGCTATCTGCCGCGGCTTTCGGTACTCCTGCATCCGACGCTGCAATTCCCAAAGCCGAATAAGCGGAGATTGCTCTCGTATCTGAAGAATCCAAAGGCAAAGCGCCCTCCTCAACCAGCTCCATGAGCGCGTAGAATTCCTCAACCGTCATGTCTGCCGAATAAGGGTCCCAGCCCTCTTCCGTAATCTGCCGTAAAAGACGCGCTTTGGTTTCTTGTGATGCGAGCGCTCCCACGGAATTACCTGTCCGTGCGCCGGTAATGGCAGCATTAATCAGACCACCTACAGCGCAGCTCAAAAAGAGCAAGCACATTATTATTAACACTGTCCTGCGCAGAGTTTTTTTCGTCTTCATACGTTTTCCCCTTTATATATATGACTGTATTCTCCGAATAATATCATTTGTTTTTACGCTCTTACGCTGCGCGTCGTCTCCGCTTGATGAATATTATCAGTCCAATGAACAGTAGCAGAACTCCTGTGATTACTATCCAAACAACTCCGTGACCGCCGGTATTGGGAAGATCCGGCACGCGCTTAACCTCTACGCCCAGCAGAGCGTAGCGCTGATTAATATAAGCCGTCGCATCCTCTTTCACAGGCTTGGTGCCAAGGTATACGGTATTCCCCGAAACGGGAGCGGGATACCAGTCATAATCGGGATAATAAGCCGGTTTCGATGTTCCTATTCTGGAATCATCTTCTCCTATCACATATTCTGTTTTATTTCCTGATTCATCTATTACATTATCGCCCGCTTTATACCACCTATCATAGTATATCTTTGACTCCATCACATCTTTATTGCTGTCAGTAAACGCGCCGTAATCCTCTTCTCCGATAGTGAGATTTTTAATATCCTCAAAATACAGATGTTTGGTTCCTGTGTCTGTCCCGGCCTGAACATTCTCGAGCGTATATGTACCAATAGGCAATCCGTAGGTTGGCACATCGTATATTACAGCTCCCGCGTTCATCTTATCTCTGTGCCATCCGTTATCTTTGGCGGTACTTTTAAGGTCACTGCCATAGTCATGAATAAAGTTTTGATTCGTAAGCGTCAGAGTTGCATATACAACAGCATCCTCTTCCAGCTTGCCTGTGACCGTGTATTCAGCATTAAATGTGCCTATTACTTCTTTTGTAGAACCATGCTCCCACACCAAATCTGCGGCATAGGTTAATTTTGTCTTGCCGGATTGAATTTTATTGTTTTCAAGCAGATAGTTTATATCATCCTTCTTGATATCCATTCGCAGAACAATCTCGCCGCTGACAACATCATTTATCATACGGTCATCAATCGCGTCCTGAATTTTAATCATATCGCCTGCCGCCGACTTGTAGTCTTTCTCCCACTTATAAGCACTTTCCTTTATAAGTTTTTCGTTGATGGCAGCGCCTTCTGCGCGAATAGCCCCCTCTGTACTGAATTTTGCCCGAATTGCCTCTAATGTGCTGTTGTCCTTTATTCCGTGCTCTTTGCAAATGTCCACAAAAACATCGACAAATTTGCTGTTATCGTTGTCATCTGTGATTTTCGTTTTGGCATCGTCCAGAATGGCTCCAAAAAGCTCTTCGTTTAAACCTGTGCCTGAAAATACATGCGATAAAACAATATTTAAAAGATTGGTTAAAAGATCCTCATCTATTTCGCCGGTGCCATCCTTCATAACCTTACGCTTTAATTCGCCTATAGTGGTGTCCGTTGTAACAGTGTAGTTAGTTTCGCTGAGACGCCGTTGTTCAGTAAACGGTATGAATTTAACGGTAAGCTCCGAATCTCTTGTATATGTATCTTTAATACGTTCGTCACCTTCGGGGTATCGGCGGTCTCCTACCTTCCACGTATATCTGAGATAACCTAAACAGTCGTTAATATGCGCCGCAGTTCCATTCTGGCTCTTATTTGGATCTGCTGATTTACTCGGATTATTGGGCAGATAATAGTATGGGAGAATGATCGATCTTACACCGCCGTCCTCCGCGGCCTGGAACACGCTCATCAGCTCATCGGTTTTTCCACCGTGAAACTTATCCGCATATCGCAGTATATACTCCCAATAGAGACCTGATGTCAGGTCATCGAGATCAGTAGAGCCTTCCCATTGCATAAACTGACCGATAACGTCATTCAGAGACAGCTTTTCACCCATGTAAATGATATTTTCACTTGACGAACCTTTTCCCTGCGGAAGTACGTTTACCGTGACGCGCGGGAAGCCCTTGGAGGGATAGAATTGTGTGGAGATACTTCTGACGGTAGAGCTATCATCTCCTCTGTTTGCCTTACCCGCATGTTCAGCGTCGGAGTGCGGATCCGGATCATCCTTGCGGTAAACGTAGTTTTGCTTCTCCTCGTTACCGCCGACAAGAATCGCGTTACCGCCGATAAAGTTTTCCTTTGCGCGTATAGTGATCTGCGCGTTCCAGACTGTCAGACGATTCGCGCCAACGGCGCTGCCGGGGATGTTTTGCTTATCCCATTGCAGATAATACATATCTTTCTCCGAATTATAGCGCAGATACGGCTCCCGCGCCTTCGGATTGGAATTGGCGGAGATGGTGATTTTAGTACCAGTACCATCGTTAACATCCTCAATCACAGTTCCATCGCTCTTAACCACTTTGCCATTCGCTTTCAGCTGCCATACAATACCTTTCGCATCCACCAGATCAAAACGCGGGTCTATATAGTCTTTTACGTTGTAATTTTCGAGCGGTTGGGTAATCTGACTCAGAATTTCAATCTGGAAAATTCTCGTAAGAATATCCGCGTCATTCATCGAATTAATCTGTTCATCTGTCCAGCCTTCCTTTTTAAGCTGCTTTTTAGCAGCATCAATGGAGAAGAAATAGTCCTCGGAGTTAGTCCCGGGGTTGCTGTTACCGGATAAGGAAACCAGAAAATCCTTTACATTTTTGTCATCGCCGTCCAAATCAAACGTACCGCCGTCCAACAGGACGGTGAATATGGTGTAGCCGTCCTGCTTCAATGTGTTAGCGGCATCTACTGTAGACTGCGTATTGTTATTAGAAATATTATCGTCCTTGCCGTCGGTGAAGATAATCAGGTACTTCGGTATCTTGTCATAGTCGTCCTGCGTCCTTTTCTTGGCTGCCAGCTGCGTGTTGAACGCCTTCAGTCCTTCTACTGTATTGGTGCCGCCGGTAAGACCGTAGCTGTACTGCTTCGTCCCATTTTTGCTTGCTTCATACCCTGTAAATGTGCCGTCGCCGCGGCTCGCGGACAGCACCTTCACGCTCTCAGTGGGGTCTGCTGTCCAGTCCAGCAGAACCATCTGATCCGCCGGGGTATTCGCTGCACTAAACTTCACGGCTGAGACCTCTGCGGAGGGAGAATTCTCACTCAGATTCGTTATAAACGAGCCGACGGCACGCCGCAGAGCCTCCGTCCTGACGTACTGCGCATCCGTCAGCTCATAGACGTAGGAGGAGTACGGATTAGAAGAATTTGCCCAGAAGCAGCGCAGATATCCCCTGCTGTCGATATAGAACTTCACAGGGCCTGTTGCCGCTGATGTATAAATCTTGCCGGTGTTACCCTTATTATAATCGGCATCCAGGTTGGGCGCGGCGCCTTCGCCTGCACCAATCGTGCGCACCCCTGCCGTGATTTTGTCAGTGAAGCTCTTGTTGTCGGGAATCCCATAAGTCGCCTTGGCGGTACCGTTTTTGATACTGTTCCAGTTTTTGTGGCTGACACTGTACCATCCTGCTCCGTTGACATCTTGTGCGCCGGCGAGCGCATTGGGATCATTATAATAACCCAGCGGGATATACACCTTGCCGTTGGCGCTATCGGTGGGGTCATATACATAATATGTGTAGCCCGAAACGCCCAGATAGGAGTTATCGGTATTGTGCGGATTCAGGATCAGCCTCTGCTGCGCCGGCGTGAGGAATGCCCCGGTGATCCTCTCTCTCGCCAAATCAACATCTTCGCCTGCAACGGATTTCAGATTATTGATTTCATCCGAGTTAAATGCGGTGTCAAAGAGGTAGATGCTGTCGACATGAAAATACTCGATTTGAGTATTATTATCTTCAAACGGCGCGAATACAACCGTTGTGCCGCCGAGTGTCTCAATATTCTCAGCTCTTCCCTGAAAGCTGCCGTCATAATACGTGGTTACATTGCCATCATTAAATACAAAGGAAATCGTATGGGTCTCAGCACGCGTAAAGGCGTTCGAAATCGTTGCTACCGTTGTGTTCCCGACCGTGGCGATAATATCCGTACCGCTGCGAATTACGTGGAAATAGTTGTTCACGCCTTGTTCTGCGCCGATATACAGAATCTCAATATCATTCTTACATAATTCATCTTTGGCCTGCGTCAGAGAGAAGGAAATCGTGAAATTTTCGGGATCCTTCGGCTGCACTTCCGGCATAAATCCCGTATTACCGTAAGTACCTTTACTAGTCAGATTGAAGCCATTGATGCCACTAAAGTTTGCGGGTACGTTACCCCAGCCGGTTGGCGCACTATCTATAAACGGCTTCAAATCACTCCAATGTCCAACAGGAACCGCACCGCTAAAATCAATGTCATTGGGCGTTGACTGACTGACCGCCTTGGCGAAGTCCTTATTTTTATCCATATTAGTATAGTCGGTAGAGGGTGTTTTCTTCACGCTGTTCAAATACCAGTTTCGCCAGCCGTCATAAGTACCTGAACCACTATTCTGGCTGATCTCATAATATCCGATGATCTGACTATCCTCCGACTTCAAAAAGCCGTCGTTCTTTTGGACAAATCCAATCTTGTCTTTAAGCTGTCCGGCAACATTCGCTCCAAGGTTATTTACATTAATTGGCGAGGGTATGTCGGAGGCAAATGCCATACTGCCGGACGCATCTATAACCATACCTACCTGAGGCGCGTATCCTTCGGAATACCACGCTTCCAGATCCACATTGAAGGTGCGTCCGTCATCGTTCCCCTCCGCGACGCTTGCGGTTTTGTCCGTATGCAGTCCCTCTTCATTGTCATGAACCTTGGTCAGCGTATAATTCTGTCCATTCACTTCTTTCGTCTCAGGATCCTTTTCCGTAAACAGTCTGCCGTTATCATCTGTGATAATAATGTCACCCGAATCATTTTTATAGATCCATGTTGTATCCTGTTCCGGGTCGGTCACTAAGCCATTTTCACCAAAAACCATCTTCTCGTCGGTACCGTCTACACTCATAGCCTCACGGACATAGAACGCATGACCCTTTACAAGGTGGATATCCGGTTTATAGGTGATTGGCATCAAGTTCCTATCGACGCTGTCCCCAATTGCGCCCGCACCCGAGGAAATAGAGAGACCCGCAAAGCTATCGTTGGGTGTGGGAGCCGCCTTAAGAGTGATAGTACCTGTCTGCGGATTAATGGAAGCTATATATTCGGATTTATGAACGAAGCCTCCGTCATAGTATATTTCCCTCATATCGCCTTCATTGTATTCTTTTTTAGCCGACTGATTATTTTCATCGTATATATCAAACTCACCGCTGTCCTGATATACAAGGCAGAATTTATATTTACATTCACTTACCAGATGATCTCCATTTTCATCAAGATTTTCCGGGTCAAAAGTACCGTCACCTCTCATCTTATACGTATATTCCTCCACAGGCACAATATATCCTTCAAGAATTACGAAGTAGCGGTCTGTGGCATTATCCTGATCAGGGTCATGCTGGAACGAGGTGGAGGTAATCGGATCCGAGTGCCAGTGACGGATGAAAAAGTGCATGGCATTATCCCAGTCGCCGTCAAAAGGACGTGCCGCGGGATCCGGCGTAGATTCAGGCTCATTATCATATTTTATAATCTCATCCTCAATATCAGCATAAGCCGCCAGTTCACCGGAACCCGAACTTTCTTCAAGCAAGGAAGTTTCCGCATCCTGCCCGAACGGCATACGGAAATTAAAGCCCGCCGAATCAATCGCCGCGCCGCTGATAACAGATATAACCATAAATATACATATTATTAACGAAATTAATCTGGTCAGTTTTATTTTCATGGACTTTCGTCATCTCCTCAAAGGTACACTTATTCTATTATAGTAATCATATTTTATTCTCATTTTATTATAATCACTTTATCGGAATTTGTCAATAACAGCAGTATGAACAATTTATTCATATTAATTAACATTTTGTTTCTGTTTTGTTACATTTAGCATAAAAGACGGCAATATTGCCGCCTTTATGGATTATTTTTCTTTTATAGACAGAATTGTATACGAATCATCATCATCCTTGTGTACCAACGCTTCTGTATAATAGAAGAGATAGTCAGATGCTTTTGTATTCCCGATATTCATAGCAAACGGTTCTGTCGTTTTATTATACACCTTGCCGTCAAAGTTATCGGAAACCTCAACCTGATATGTAACCTGTCCCTTACCCAGTGATTTGTTAAGCATCCGCGTTTCCGTAACCTTTCCTTTTACAATATAGGTATTGTGCCGGTATGTAAGAAGCGTTTCATAATCTCTGCCCTCTTTGCCGTCAAGCTTTTTCAGAACAGTCTGATGATGCCATCCTGTCTGAACATATGAGTCATCAATAACCACTAAAGGAACTTTAATAGTGTTATCGACAAGTACCGCCGCAAGATCCCGCGTCACCAGTGTATCATTTGATACTCCTGAAACTCCCTTGTTTATTCCAAGATAGCTGCCGTATGATATATATCCCGTCGGCCAGCCGCCCTGATTCTCAGCATACGTCGCATAACCTATAGCCGAAACAAGCATTTTCATCGCCTGTGCGTATGTGACAGGATCATCAGGTCCGAATTCCTCATCATTATAGCCGTCTATAAAGCCGACTGCAGTGCATCTTTCGATATATCCTGTCGCCCAGTGGCCTTCGCAGTCTTTAAATCGTGTTTTATTAAGCGACTGCGCCAGATCATCCTCGCCCCAAGCCGCGACAATCAGTTTTACAAACTCCGCTCTTGTAAGATTTTCCTTCGGTCTGAAATTGCCGTCATCGTCGCCGTCAACAATATTGAGCACCTCAAGCTCGGTTATTGCACTATATGACGAGTCCCATTCCGACACATCATTAAATGATGCAAACGCCGGTATCGCCCCTGCCGTTATTGCTGCCGCGATTAGTGTTGAAATTAATTTTTTCATCTCGATTCTCTCCTTTACATCATATTCTATATAGGCTTCTATATAGAATACAATCCAGAGCCGCAAAAAGTTGCATTTTTTTAAATATTTTTATTTTTTATTTTCGTTTTTTTCGTCTTCTCTATCCTGCGCTCTTCGTTTTTTTATATATTTATATAAAACATATACTATACGCGCAATAACTGCAATCAGTATTATGGCAATAAACGCAATCATCGCTATATCGCCTATAGTGCTCGGTCCTGTTATTTTATCCACAAAAAAACCGTTAAACATCGGTCTAATTTTACTGTGACTATTGGGATCCGGGTCCGACAGAGCGTCTGAGTTAAAAAAAAACCATTGAGCCGCATATCAAAACACCTAATCCTATAGCTGCATAAATTAAATAATACTTTTTCATTGTTATATTAACTACGGCATGGCTTATGCCATGCCGTTTTCATCGTTTATCAGTCTATTTTATTACTTAAAACCTCTTCGCCGTTCATGGTGATGTTGATATCCTTATACATACTCATGCCGGTACCTGCCGGGATGAGCTTACCGATAATAACATTTTCCTTAAGTCCCATGAGCGGGTCGATCTTGCCCTTGATAGCTGCGTCCGTGAGAACCTTTGTTGTCTCCTGGAATGAAGCCGCCGAGAGGAATGAATCTGTAGCAAGTGAAGCCTTTGTGATACCGAGAAGAACCGGTGACGCAATTGCCGGAGCGCCGCCCTTTGATTCTGCGATCTCGTTTGCGTCCTCAACTTCAAGGCTGTCTGTAAGCGAACCGATAAGAAGCTCTGTATCGCCCGCTTCCTCAATTCTTACCTTGCGGAGCATCTGACGCGTGATAACCTCAACGTGCTTATCGTTGATATCAACACCCTGCATACGGTAGGTTCTCTGTACCTCACGTGTGATATACATCTGAACCGCATCAGGTCCGTTGATACGGAGAATATCGTTCGGGTTAACTGAACCGGCTGTGATCTCGCCGCCCTTTGCGATATAGTCGCCGTCATGAACCTTGATTGACGCGCCGTACGGGATAGCGTATGTCTTAGCCTCGCCGTCCTCGTCGTTTGTTATAACAACCTCACGTCTCTGCTTCGAGTCGTTAACTCTTACAGTACCTGCGATTTCTGAGATGATAGCAACACCCTTAGGTCTGCGCGCCTCGAAAAGCTCCTCGATACGCGGGAGACCCTGCGTGATATCGCTGCCCGATGCAACGCCGCCGGCATGGAAGGTTCTCATTGTAAGCTGTGTACCCGGCTCACCGATTGACTGAGCCGCGATAATGCCGACTGCCTCACCGATGTTAACAAGTGTACCGGTTGCCAGGTTCTTACCATAACACTTAGCACATACACCGATCTTTGACTTACAGGTAAGCACTGAACGAATCTTTACCTTGCTTATGCCTGCGTCTACAACCTTCTGCGCCTGACGAACCGTGATCATGTCGCCCGCCTTGATTATAACCTCGCCTGTTGCAGGATTTACAACGTCCTCCCATGAGATACGCCCCTCGATACGATCGAACAGCGGCTCGATAACCTCCTGACCGTCTCTGATGTCCTCAATTTCTGTATATTTATTCGTACCGCAGTCGATTTCGCGAACGATAACGTTCTGCGATACGTCAACAAGTCGTCTTGTAAGATAACCCGAGTCGGCTGTACGGAGCGCTGTATCGGTAAGACCCTTACGCGCGCCGTGTGATGATACGAAGTACTCAAGTACGTTAAGACCCTCACGGAAGTTAGCTCTGATAGGAATCTCGACTGTACGTCCCTGTGTATCTGCCATAAGTCCTCGCATTGCGGCAAGCTGTCTGATCTGGTTGATCGAACCACGGGCTCCTGAATCCGCCATCATGTAGATCGGGTTGAATTCACCGAAATGTTCAAGCATGGCGTCTGTAACCTGTGATGAAGCATCTGCCCAGATTTTGATTGTCTGCTGATAACGCTCATCATTATTGAGCAAACCGAAACGATACTTAGCTGTGATTGCATCGACCTTCTTCTGAGCCTCTGCAAGTATTTCCGGCTTAGTATCAGGAACGTTGATATCCGAAACGGAAACGGTAAGCGCGGCAAGCGTTGAGTACTTGTAGCCCGTAGCCTTGATCTTATCAAGCATATCTGCTGTGACTGACGTTCCGTGCGCTTCGATACATCTTCCGATAATATCGCCGAGCTGGTTTTTCTTTACGATGAAGCCTATTTCAAAATCAAGCGCTGTCTCAGGATTTGTTCTGTCTACAAAACCCAGATCCTGCGGCACATTATCATTGAAGATAAGTCTGCCGGCGGTTGTATCAACAAGCTTCGTCAGCATTGTACCGTTAACCTCGCCTGAAACCTGAACCTTGATCTTTTCATGGTATGTGATCGAATGATTCATGTTCGCAAGGAGTGCTTCCTCAACCGAGCGGAATACCTTTGTTGTAACAACCTTTGCTTTTTCAAGGAATGTCTGTACCGAAACGGTAACATCCTTAGCCGGAGTTGTGACAACTATAGGATTAACTTTATCCGCCTTCGTTTCGTTAAGCTTTACCTTTTCAAGAGTGAGCGCATATTCATATGCTTCCTTCCATGACGGGAAGCTCTTTAACGGCTCATCTGCATTTACGATTTCAGGCTCCTCGTTCACTTCTCCCAAAACAGCCTCAAACGCTGCTACCTTTGTGGGATCCTCCGCAATTGTTTCATACATCTTCTTATAATCCTCGCGGATAATTGTAAGATAGTATGAACCGAGAATCATGTCCTGTGTAGGAACTGTTACCGGGTGACCATCCTGCGGCTTCAAGAGGTTGTTAGCTGAAAGCATGAGGAATCTTGCCTCTGCCTGCGCCTCCGGTGAAAGCGGTACGTGGATAGCCATCTGGTCGCCGTCAAAGTCAGCGTTATACGCTGTACATACAAGCGGATGAAGCTTCAGGGCGCGGCCCTCAACAAGACGCGGCTCAAACGCCTGGATACCGAGACGGTGAAGTGTAGGCGCACGGTTCAGTAATACCGGATGCTCCTTAATTACATCCTCGAGCACATCCCATACCTCAGGACGCGTTCTTTCCACCATTCTCTTCGCGCTCTTTATGTTATGCGCGATTCCGCGCGAAACAAGCTCCTTCATTACAAACGGCTTGAACAGCTCAATTGCCATTTCCTTAGGAAGACCGCACTGATAAATCTTCATTTCCGGACCAACAACGATAACCGAACGTCCCGAATAGTCAACACGCTTACCGAGAAGGTTCTGACGGAAACGTCCCTGCTTACC
>JAFLUC010000077.1 GCA_022509005.1 Oscillospiraceae bacterium
CCTGCTAATATGATTTACAGGAAGAGAAAAATATATTACAAGAAGTTTATGGATTATCAGTTCATTATTACCTCGCTCGATAAAAGCGCGCGGCAGCGTTTTACGAGAAGCGGATAATTTTCTATTCCATCGTCAAGCAATGATTTTACGGCTTTTTGCGAAAGCCTTAAAATATCCCTGTCCTCAAACAGATTTGCAATCTTCATTTCCGGCAGACCATGCTGACGCGTTCCGAAGAAATCGCCCGGACCTCTCAGCTTCAGATCCTGCTCGCTTATATAGAAGCCGTCGTTTGAGGCGCACATAGTTTCCATTCGTTTTTTTGTTACCTCGCTGTCCGATTCCGTGATTAAAATACAATGTGCCTGATCTCCGCCGCGTCCGACTCTGCCCCGCAGCTGATGAAGCTGCGACAAACCGAAACGCTCAGCGTTCTCTATCGCCATTATATTCGCGTTCGGCACGTTCACGCCCACCTCAATAACCGTTGTCGCTACAAGTAAATTTATATCGCCTGACGCAAAGCCTGACATTACCTCGTCCTTCGCGGCAGCCTTCATCTTGCCGTGCATAAGCCCGACATTTATATCGGGGTAGCTTGCGGCAAGCCGCTCGGCAAGCTCCTCGGCATTTTTCAGATCGCTGTTTTCTGTTTCCGCAACAAGCGGACAAACAACGTATGCCTGCATACCGGCTTTTATATTCTTATATATAAAATTATACACACGCTTTCGCATATCCTCGGTCACCGCGTATGTTCTCACCGGCTTTCTTCCCGGCGGCAGCTCATCGATGATCGAAATATCAAGGTCTCCGTAAAGAATCAGCGCGAGCGTTCTCGGAATAGGTGTTGCCGACATGATAAGCATGTGCGGATTATTTCCCTTTGCCATGAGCTTTGCGCGCTGCTCAACACCGAACCGGTGCTGCTCATCAGCCACTACAAAGCCGAGATTGTTAAATTCCACCGTGCCCTGAATAATCGCGTGCGTTCCTATAACAACCTGCGCCGTTCCAAGCGCGATTTCTTCAAGAACGCGCCTTTTCTCCTTCGCTCGCATACTGCCCGTTAACAGAACAGTATGTATTCCGTGCTTTTCAAACATCTGTGAGAGCGATTCCATATGCTGTCCTGCCAGAATTTCCGTCGGCGCCATCATCGCAGCCTGGTATCCGTTTCTTACAGTCATATAAATCGCGGCGGCGGCAACCGCCGTTTTTCCCGAACCGACATCGCCCTGAACAAGGCGGTTCATCTGTTTGCCGGATTTGCAGTCGCGGCATATTTCGTTTATTGTGCGCTTCTGCGCTCCTGTTAAATCAAACGGAAGCGAATCGGTGAAACCGCGTATGCATTTCGCGTCATTAAATACATATCCGGGCGTGTCTGCATTTTTGCCGCGCCGCTCGTTGAGCGCAAGCTGCAGCACTAACAGCTCCTCAAAAACAAACCGTTCTCGCGCTATGTTATAGCTTTCAAAATCGCGCGGGAAATGAATATTGCGCATCGCAAAATTGAGCTCCGCTATTTTATATTCCTCGCGGATATGTTCCGGGATATACTCCTCAAGAGTTCCGGCTTCACCAAGCGCAAGCTCCATTGTGCTCTGCACAACCTTCTGCGGCAGCTTTGCCGTGAGCGGATATATCGGGATTATTCGCCCCATAAACCGCTCGCTTCCGTATTTTTCAAACACCGGCGCAACCATCTGTATTCTTCCCTGCTTGCTTCTTGAAACCTTGCCGAAGAATATATATCTGCCGTTATCGGTAAAATTATTTTTTATATATTTATTGTTATACCATACAAGCTGCATTATGCCAGATTCATCCATCACGCTCATTGTTGTAATGAGCATTCCGCGCCGCACATATCTGTCAAGCGGGAGCTGATATACTGTCGCCGCAATACAGACAGTTTCCCCATCCTCGCAGCGGTCTATAGGCTTGATTTTCGACCTGTCCTCATGCGAGCGCGGAAAGAAATATAACAGATCCTCGACGGTTTTTATTCCCTTTTTTTCAAAAAGAGCGGCGCGTTTTTCGCCCACTCCTTTGATAAACTGTATTGACTTTTCCAGTCCCATTACTGTTTCCTCATTCTACGCCCATTATGCGCACATTTATTTCTTTTATTTTAAAACCCGTATCATTAAGCTCGGATTTTATCCGCTTCGTTATATCAGTGCACAGCCTTACTGTGTTTATTCCGTAGCTGCATATAATACATATTTCAAGCGCGAGTCCCTGCTTTGATTTTAAAATGTAAACGCCTTTAGTATCACGGCTTCCTTTTATTGCGCGGGTTATCCCGTCACCGCTCTTTTTATCCGTCAGTCGTTTTACACCGTCATGCTGCTTTGCGATATGTGCCGCGATCTGCATAACTGTCCGCTCCGATACTGTTACTATTCCTATTGCACTCATATTTTAATCCTCGCTGTTTTCTTTTCTTTTCGTAATATCAAAATCTGCCATAACCTGCTTGCGCTTCTGCGTCGCATACTGTGTATAGTACCTGTGAGTCACTTCAATATTCTTATGCCCCATAAGCTCGGCTACCATCTTTATATCGATGCCGTCTGCGATCATATTGCAGGCAAACGTACGCCGCAGCGCGTGCGGATGCATTTTTTCAGGATCGGTTATGCCCGCCATTTTACAATAGCCCTTAAGATTTTTTTCAACGGTCTGCGGAAGTATTCTTTTCCCGTTGCGGCTTATAAACAGCGGGTCGCTGTCCTTTGTATCCTCGTCTGCCAGACGCTCCTCCACATATTTAAGCATCTCATTTTCAACCTGCAGCGGCATAAAAATCTCCTGCTGGTCTCCGCCCTTTCGCGTTACGATAAATGATGAAGATTCAAAATCAACATCATTTATATTGAGATTAATAAGCTCGCTCACGCGGCAGCCTGTACCGAGATACGCGGTAAATAACGCAATATCTCTCTGCTTACGGTTGAGATATGACGCTTTGCTTCTTCCTTCAAGAAAATTCTCGCCGTCATACAATACCTCAATCAGATTCAGAACATCCTGCGTCGTAAGCGGACGCTTCATCTTCTGATGCAGCTTTTTAAAATCGAGCTTGTCTGTCTCGTTGTGGTCAATATAATCATGTTTATACAGATAAAGAAACAGCCCGCGAATTCCCGAAAGCTTACGGTTTATTCCGTATTCGTTATTTCTCCTTATCCTCTTGATCTTCTTCCCGCTTGCGGTTGTATATTCACTCTCATATTCCTGCAAATACCCCTTAAAGCCGTTAAGATCACGCAAGGTGACCTCGTTAAGCATATCTGTTGTTATCTCCTCAATTCCGCCTATTGCCCTGAACTTGAATTTTTTCAGGTACTCAAGAAATGTTTTTATATCAATGCTATAACCGATCTTCGTATTTATACTATCACCGGGGTATGCAACCTCGATATAATCAAAAACATAATCGGGAAGCTGAATTAAAATTTTTGTTAAGTCTGCGAATTTGCTCATCTGTTTTTCCTTCTCAAATCCTTTGCCCGTTTCATAAGATATGCTCTCGTGTTAAGCTCGGGGTTTATTATCACCTCGTCGAGCATTAGCTTTAAAGCGTCTCCGATCTCTCTGCCCTGCCTGTAGCCGATATTCATCAGATCCCTGCCGTTTATTACAAGATCCGATATTCTGTACGGCTGATGCGACGCTATTACCTCGCGATAAATTTCGAGTCCGATTTCGATACGTTTGAGCTTTTCCGGCAAATACCTCGGGTTCTTTGCCATGTTATCCGCCCGCTGGAGCATTAAAAGCTTTTCAAAAAGCTCCGCGCCGGTTTTGGACATCATTCTTTTTACCGCCGTAAAATTCGCGTCAACTCTATAATCATGATTTTCTACAAGCAGTGACACATCCTTTATAAAATCTGAATCCATATGCAGCCGGTATAGAACATCCACAGTGATCCTGCGGCTTTCGCGGTGATGACCATAAAAATGTATCACTCCGTTTGAATCGGTTGACGGACAGCACGGCTTTCCCGTATCATGCAGTACCGCCGCCCAGCGCAGCATAAGATCCGGCGCGGTATTCTTAACCGTATGCATAATATGCTCTCCGACATCATAAATATGGTACTTGTTCCGCTGTGGTTCGCCAAAGCAGCGGTCAAGCTCGGGAAGTATATATTTAAGCAGCCCCAGTCTGTTCAGATCACGAATATAATCGGGATGCTCCGAGAGCAGTATCTTATTCAGCTCGTCTCTTATCCGCTCCGCGCTCACCTTTTTTATTAAAACCGAGCATTTTTTTATCGCATTTTCTGTTTTTTTATCTATCTCAAATCCGAGCACCGCGCGGAATCTGATCGCCCTCATCATTCTGAGTGCATCCTCTTTAAACCGCCGCTCCGGCTCACCCACGCATCTTATTATCCTGCGCTTTATATCATTTTCGCCACCGAAAAAGTCCAGTATGCCTGAGGTCGGACTGTACATCATAGCATTTATCGTAAAATCACGCCTCCGGCAATCCTCCTTTGGGTCTGACATGAACTCGACCGATGAAGGACGCCTTCCGTCGGCATAGCTTCCGTCACGGCGGAAGGTTGTAACCTCATAGCCTGTTTTATTATCCACAACGGTAACAGTTCCGTGCTTTATTCCGGTGTCTATAGTATGCCTGAACACCTTCTTTATCTCGGAAGGCGGCGCGCTTGTTGCAATATCATAGTCATGAGGCGTTTTTCCCATAATCAGATCACGAACAGCGCCGCCGGCAATAAACGCTTTATAGCCGCAATTATTCAGTTGTTGAATTATTCTGTTTGCGCCGTCGGCAATTATAAGCTCTGACATTTTCCGCCTCCTGTGTATAGATATAATAATTTTATCACAAATCACATCGGAGGTCAATATTTAAAAAAAAGAATATTTTTCGTAATATTTTTCGTGCATTATATAAAATTGTATGATATAATTATATTATCTGAATTGAAGAAAGGATCTATAATTATGAGCAGCAAAATCAAAAAATTTATAGGCTTGACAGTATCAACTGTAATGCTCGCGGCAGCCATACCTATGACATCAATGGCTAATGGAGGTTACAGCATTACCGGTAATATCGAGAACGGCGTATTGAACGCGGAAATTACAGATACCGCAGACAATAAAGACATTACTGCGTACATAGCGGAATATGACAGTGACGGTATGCTTGTTAAGCTTACGCTTGATAAAGAAGCCAGACGAGGCACGGAAATTAAAAATCACGGTTTGGACAAAAAAACAAACACGGTTAAAATTTTTCTATGGGAGGATGGTAATATGCGTCCTGTAATCGGCACGGTGAAAATGACAATTATTCCGAAAGAAACAGAAGCGCCTACGGCAACACCGACAACAACTCCAACAGCAGATCCGGATATGGAATACACAACTGACGTTATAATCAGATTTACCGACGAGGAAGGAAATCAGATCAAGTCGGATGTTACAGTACAGACCGACAAGACGTTCCGCACGGGAGATACATATACCGTTCCCGCGGAGTATCAGAAGGATATTCTGATTAAGCCCGGAGCTGACGGCGGAATGTACACCTATTACGCATTTAACGCGGGAACTTCGGACCTTGAGGCAGAGCTTACGCCGGAGACCACCATTCTCACTCTGAGATTTAACGGCGAGCAGTATGACTATTACGAGGATTTTGAGGACTATACGTTAAATACGAACGATACGAGCATATGGGCACACGGTGCTAACGATACTCTCCGTCCTACTCTGGAAACAGATAATACGAAGTATATCAAGCATTCTACGACGAAATCGTCTAACGGATCGCATATGAAGCTTGATAAGGAGATAAATGCAGAAAATAAAACAGTTAAAATATCAGCGGACGTAAAGTTTACAGAAACGGAAGTAAGCGGTGGAGGACTTGGAGAGTTTACTATAAGTAACACAAATCCAAAATTCAGCAGCAATAAAATAGAATACGGGGTAGACAGCAGCTGCGCAGGTCATATTCTGTATCTTGGCTATAACGCAAAAAACCGTACTTTCGATATTAACGGCGAAAATGTGGATTTAGGCTTTATCGGAGACTGGATGCATATTGAAGCCGACGCTGATTTCGGACAGAAAAAAGTATCGGTTAAGCTTACAAACACAGCCGGTAAGAGCTGGGAAGGAACAAAGACATTTTTCAGCGGTGAATTCAATGTTGATAACAATATAGGCTCTGTTTATATGCGCAGTCCAAGCGTTAACGGAACGGTAAGTGTTGATAATATTACAGTAAAAGTAACAGGTGAAGCGACCGCTGCCGAGCCGAATATAAAGAGTCCGCTGAATTATAAATCCGTTTATGCGTTCGGTGACAGTATCGTATACGGACATACCGCCCCGGCTCAGTCGTTTATGCGTCTTATTGCGAATGATTACGCGATGAAGCTTAATATGATGGCGAAAAACGGTGCTACAATAATGCCCGGCAGCAATCAGATATTAACTCAGATAAATAACGCGCCTGCCGCGTCCCCGGATTTCGTAGTATTCGAGGGTTATACGAACGACGCATACGGCAGCGCGGCCTCAGATCCGGAATTTAATCCGAGCGGATCGCAGCGTGATGTGACGGCGTGCTACGGCACCATTGACCCGTTGGAATTCAATAACTTTGACACAAGCACCTTCTGCGGTTCGTTTGAGAATACAATAAAGACGATGAAGGATAAGTGGGGCGATGACACCAAGTATGTGTTCGTAACAATTCATAAGTCGGGCGCGAGAAATTTTGAAATACAGACAAAGCTGCGCGAGCTGTCGGTTGAGATGTGCGAAAAGTGGGGCATTGCTGTTGTTGATATGTTCGAGGACTCCGCTCTTGATACAAGAGATCCGTCACAGATGAGCAAGTACATGATTGGCGGTAAGGGCTCACACCCGAACGTGACAGCATGTAAAGAATTCTATATACCGGCAGTTACCGGTGTGATGGAAGGCTTATGCAGCGATTGATCGATCCGACACAGGGCATACATAATTGATTTACGGGGGAGGATTTGAAAAAGTCCTTCCCCGTAATTGTAATAATCATATTTAAATAGTTCCTCCATAAAAAATTTATGTTTATACCCGGCACAGCTTTTGTTCATCTCATCTATAATTGTATAATATCTTTTGTATGATTTTACCAAAATAATTTTATTTTGAAAATTTTGCTTGACTTTATATTCTACTTTATGTAGAATATAATTATACTACATGATGTAGAACGAATCGATTCAATATAGAGTAGAAGGGATTTGATAAAATGAAAATATCGGATTCGGAAATGGAAATCATGAAAATTATTTGGTCGCATGATGATGCCATAACCTCAGCGCAGATTGCCGAAGAGCTTAAAACAGAGTGGAAGATTACCACTATTCTGACCTTTTTAAAGCGTCTTGACGACAAAGGTATTGTGGCTTCCGAAAAAATCGGAAAAACAAACTATTATAGAGCGTTGATTTCGGAAAAGCAATACACATCACAGCAGACGGAGGAATTTCTTGACCAATTCCATTCCGGCTCGGTAAAGAATTTTCTTGCCGCTTTATTCGGAGATAAAAAACCATCGGGAAAGGATATTGAAGATATCAAGCAATGGTTCGAGGAGGTTTGAGGTAAATGAAAATATTATATAATCTGGTTCTTATGAGCATTTCAGGCAGCATGATGTTTCTGCTCTCGGCACTGCTCCATAAACAGATGAGGCAGAGGTTTGCTCGCTGGTATTATGCCCTGCTTGTTACCGCCGCTGCAATGTTTATTATTCCGCTGCAGGCGCTTTTCTCATCACATAAAATATTTAAGGTGTCTGTACCGGCATCCGATACTATCGTATCAGGCGGAATGCCGTATACAAGCGTACATATAAGCAATATCGCCGTATCACCGGCGCAGTTGATTATTATGCTTTGGGCTGCCGTATCATTTATACTTATTTGTATAACGATATTTAAATATTTCAAGGTGTCACGCTCGCTTAAAAGAATAAGCCGTGAATGCTATAACAGCGATATACTCGAAGCATTCTCGGAAGTGAAGAACAATATGCGCATATACCGTGAAATTGAACTGCGTATAAGCCGCAACCTGGACTCGCCGCTCTTATTCGGTGTTCTTCGCCCGATAGTTATCGTACCGGAACGCGATTTCACACACAATGAGCTTGTTATGATCTTCACGCATGAGCTTACTCACTATAAGCACTGCGACCTTGCAATAAAGCTTATGATGTCAGTTTCACGCTGCATACATTTCTTTAATCCGGCAGTGTATTTTTTAAGCAAGGCAATAAACGAGGGCTGCGAGCTGTGCTGTGACGAATCTGTGCTTGACAGGCTGAACCTATCGGACAAAAAGGATTACGGACGGCTTATAATTTCAGTTATTGAAAGCCCCGACAGGGCTATGGCATACTCGACCGCAATGGCATCGCCAAAGGACAAAATACAAAAAAGGCTTTTAAAGATTATTGAGTTCAGAAGTCCGTCAAAGCTTCTGAAAATGTTTTCGGTAATGCTTGCGGTTTCGGTTTCACTTTGCTCGCTTACAGCTCTCGGTTTTGAAGCGGCAAAGGAGGCGCTGCCCGAAGAGGTTACAGAAACTATAACAAACATTCTTTCCGAACCTGTTATAGAGCCGGTAGTTGAGTCTGAAAAACCTACTCCGATAGCAATAGCAGCAGCAGCGCTAACGCCTGCGGCTACAGCTACGCCTGTACCGGAGCAAAAAACCGCAGCTCCGACACCGGAGGCTGTAACGGAAGAACCGGTTATTACGACAGCAGTTTCAAACGCAATTGAGATGCCGGGCGCTTCATATGTGTTTAATCCGGTTTTTGCAGACGGCATAACAGAGGTGAGAAGCGACAGCATATCAGTTGCATACGATATGTTTGCGTCAATTACCCGTTCTAACGGAAATGAGGACTGTATTTTAAAAGTATATAAGATAAATAGTGACGGCACAGAAGAGCTTGTCTATGGCGAAAGCTCATCTGATACCGGCAAAAACAATTTAAGCATCCGCTTTTTACAGGGAGAAACATTTTACATAGTCGCACAGCAGAATAACGGCGCCGAACGCGCTAATATATATGTGCACGCAAGTTAATAGAAATGGGAGGTAAATATGAAAAGAATAATTACAGGAATATTATCCGCAGCCATGCTGTTTTCGGGAATATCGGCATTAGCCGAAAATAAGACAGGCTCGACAAGTCATGGCGGCGGCAAAGTCATCGGCTCAGAGACTGCCTATGGAACAATTAAAGTTGAGATTTGGAAATGGGAACTGCGTAATATTAAAAACTACAAAGCAGGCGGCGTTGTTACAAGCAGCTATGCCGCAGGCGGACCTACAGTTGACGAAAACGGTGACTGCCTTGTGCCTTTGACTGATATGTCACACATCTGGAACTATGACATAAAAGACGAAAATAATACCATAACTCTATCCAATAAGTACAGAACTATTGTTGTTCCCTATGAAGGCGATACAGCTGTTATAGACGGACAGACAATAGATTTCCCGCATGAGCATGTGGTTCCTATGTATGCAAGCTGGGATTCTGTGGTTGATAATGAGATATATTTTCACTACTCATATCTGCCGGCAATCTTCGGAGTTGAAAAGGCGGAATGGGATAAGGACAATATGCGTCTTCTGATTACAGAGAACGAAACAACGCCTATGTCCGATGAGGTTCGTAATTGGCTTAAAAGCGAGGCAGAAAGCATTAATAATATGTCTACTGCTACCGATGACGAAAAACCGTCAGCAGACGGTATGATACACCCGGGAGCAATAAGTATTTATGTTGATGAATGGGATGAACGAGAAGTAAAAGATTACGGTGATACGCCTGAATCAACAACACTGTTTGGAACAGGCAGCTATGCATATGGCGGCCCGACAACAGACGATAACGGTGACTGTCTTGTTCCCGTTATCGATCTTGCATCGGTCATGTACGGATATAACATAACTGAATCGGAAGATTATATTTCTCTTGACAACGGATACAGAAATATTATTATTCCATACGAGGGAAACACCGCAGTGGTTGACGGCACAACCATTGATTTTCCTCATCAGCATATAGTTCCAAAATTTGCTGAATGGGAGTATGTTCAGGATAATGAAATATATTGCCACTACTCTTATCTTCCTAATCTGCTCGGGGTTGAAAAGGTTGTATGGGATAAGGATAAACTCCATCTTTATATAACAGATAATGAAGCAACGCCTGTATCTGATACTAACCGTGATTTGCGTAAAAGTATTGTGGAAGACTGGAGGAATATGTTTGTAAACGGCACTTTCACTCAGCCACAGCATGAAAACGAGCATGAAATCGAGCCGCGACCACAAACCGATAATCGCAGCGCGTATATCGGCACGCCGTCTCAATTTACAGATATTACCGATACATCATCCATACTTAACACCTGTGTCAACCAGCTTGTTGACCGCGGCGTTATAAAAGGCTATGACGATAACACCTTCCGTCCTGACGCGCCTGTTACAAGAGCCGAGGCATCAGCCATGATTTGCAGGCTTATGGGATTTGAGCTGAATGGTGTAAGCGAATTTTCAGATGTTCCCGCTGATGAATGGTATTCAGATCCGATAGGCGCCATTTCGGAAATCGGAATGGTAAACGGCTATGATGACGGCACATTCAGACCGGATAATAATATTACATATCATGAAATGCTCAAGCTTGCATACTGCCTGCTCGGACAGCCGAACACATGGTACAGCAGCGTTGTCTCAATGGCCGTCGCAGAAGGGCTTACCAATGAATTAAACTCATTCTCCGATAATGCAGCTGTAACAAGAGGGGATATGTGCATACTGCTCTCAAAGCTGCTTGACACATACATAACCACATTTGAAACCGACGACGGTAACGTCTACTACGGAGAATTGGAAATGACACTTTCCGACTATCTGGACGGCTATCCGACCATATATCACTACTTCTGCTCACAAAAGCAAATGGACGAGTACGGAGCGACAAAAAAATAAATTTGAAATTGATTTACGGGGCAGGACCTGAAGGTCCTGCCCCGTAATAATATATCATATTAATATGTGATACTAACAGCGTTAGTAATCGGATCTAAAGAATCTATTCCCGTCCAAAGAAACGCCTTTGCAGAT
>JAFLUC010000078.1 GCA_022509005.1 Oscillospiraceae bacterium
CACCTTGTCGAAGGTTGTCAGATATTGCTTACACAACTTTCTCTGCAGACCCCATCAATACGCCGCAGGTGTTTTGTTCTTATTCATTTATTTTCTTAACGCTCGTTATAAGTCCAGATGTATGAACATACTTTGAGAATATCTCTGTATGTCCTCCTACAGAAAGCTCATTTGAATCAGCAGTTATATAGCTGTTATCTGCCTCCTTGCCGCGTGTTCTTATTGTGACATACGCGGTTTTTCTGCCTTCCTGCGGCGCCGGTACTATTGTGCCGTCCGCCTTCTGTGAAGGTATCATTGTGTCTTCGCTCTTTATGTCGATGATCGTGCCGAGATCAAGGTTTGATTTCTTATCTGTAAGATGACTGCCTGTATCCATTGTTTCCTGCAGCGCGTCAATGGTGAACTGTCTTACCGATTCAACCTTTACGGTATATTCAAATTCCTCATCCGACTTTACCGCTCTTGTTATACTGCTTCCGTATCTTACAACAATACCGGCTATTACCGCTATTATAAGGATTATTACAAGAAGGTCTATAATATTGAACTTACCCTTGATTTTTCCGTCCTTGTTCATTATTTACCCTCCTTTTCTATAACTATCACATTTCCCTCAGTGGCATAGCCCTTGCCGCGGAACGGAGTAGCATTGCCCACCTTAATAGCTGTACTTCCTGCCATAAAGGCATAATCGGTCTCTTTTACATTGACCTCAACCGTTGCTGTTATATCTACAGTCTCCTCTAATTCCTGAAGTCTGTATTCTCCCTTCATCGAATCATACACCATAACCGATGCCGGTTCAACCTTTACATCTTTTATTACACCCGAATCCTTTTCAGTAAGGCTGAGTGTAACCTCCTCTCCGATCGCGCCCTGTATAGCATCGCCAAGCGCTTTGTTCTGATTAGGGATAAGTATCTGTGCCGTTATTTTCGTTTCGGTTCCGCCCCAGATCTTATTGCTCATCATTTTGAATCCTGCGGCAGCAGCGGCAAGCACGACTATTACAATAATCGTATCAACAACAGTCCATTTTTTCTTTTTACTATCACTCATATGGATTCCACCACCCGACGGTACACCAATAAATGTGTTAGGTTTCTTACCTTTTGCCATTTTGTTCACCTCTTTCAAGTATTTCACTGTATAAATTTTCCGTGTTTCTTGTCATCGTTTCCGCCGTAAAGACGGTTTTGAATATTTCCCGGCTTCTTTCTGACATTGAAGCGTATAATGCCTCATCGTCAAGCAGCTTTTTGATCGCTGTCTTTAACGCCGCCGAGTTCTGCTTTGTAACCACAAAGCCGTTTTCGCCGTTCTTTATAACCCCTGGATTTCCTCCGAAATCCGAAACGACCGCCGGAACACCTATGCTCATGCCCTCTAAGAGCGCGAGACTTGTCGCCTCCGTTCCGTATGAGGCATTTACCTGGATATCGGTTATACTCATCAGCTTATCGACGTCAGATATGAATCCGGTAAATATTATATCCTTCTCGAGTCCGAGCCGCTTGACCTTAGCCTTAAGCTGCGATTCATAAGAGCCTGTACCGGCAATCATAAACTTCGCTTTTATGCCGTCGCGGAGCAGCATGCTCGCCGCTTCTATAAAATAGTCATGTCCTTTGATGTCCTCAAGCCGCGCAACGATCGAAATGACCTTGTCGCCATCAGGTATTGCAAACCGGTCACGGATACGCTGCTTTTCAGCTTTGTCAACAGGCTTCAATCCCGCTACTCCATTGAGTATCACCCGTATCTTTGAAGCGTCAACGCCTGTATCGGTGAGGTTATCCTTTGCCGCCTCGGCAACTGCTATTATTCCATCGGAATAATAATTGTTAAACATTCCGTTTATCTGTCTGCCCGGAAAGCTCGTCAGATATTTTGACGGCGGGAATACGCTGTGTCGCGTATAAACGACCTTTGCGCCCGCATGACGCGCCGCGATCCTTGCCGACATACTTGCATGAGTATGAACAAGATCAGGCTTTTCCGCTTTAAAAATCTTTTTCAGACTATGGATAGATTTAATATCCAAAGATTTTTCCGCTATTCCCGGAACCTCTATAACCTCTATACCGAGAAGCTCGATATGGGATTTCAAGAGACTATCGGGAGGAAGGATCACCTTCACGGCAAATTTGCTGTAGTCAAAATTCTCAAGAAGCGCTATAAGGCACTTTCCTGCTCCGCCGATATTCGTATCGGTCGAAACCTCTATTATTTTTCTTTTCATTCGGTAAGCTGCACCTCTTTTCAAGCTACCTGGAGCTTTCTTTTCTTCCGTTTACGTATCTGAAGCTTATTGTCATTGCCAGAACCATGAAGAATATTGCAAGCACTCTGTAGTTATAGAATGTATAGTCAAACATACTCTGGAACAGGAAGCCTGCCACTCCTGCGCCCAGCGCCAGTACCATTGCAGAATTGAACGATTTTTTGTTCCGCGGCTTATATATCCTCCTTGTACTTTTAAAGAACACCGCCATAGCCGCAGCGAATACCGCGAGAGCCGGTATACCGCCCTCAACAAGAAGCTGAAGGAACGTATTATGCGAATGCGGAGCTATAATTGCGTTATATGAGAAGAACGGATATACCTCGTTAAATGCGCCCTCGCCCATGCCAATACCTCCGGCTAAATAATAGCGAAGTATTCCCAAGGCTCCCATCCATATATATACTCTGTATGAAGTAGAAGAATCATCCATATTTCCTATGCTCGAAATACGTTCTACTATCGTTTGTGGAATAACAAACGGGAGTATACAAAGCACGAGCGGAATAATCGCCCACCAGCGCCCTTCATAGAAGGTTATAAACAGTACAACCGATACCATGAAGCCGAGCCAGCAGCCTCTTGACTGGGTAAGAATAAGGCATAGGAACAAGAGCCCTGTAATGCCGAGATATATCCACTTTGAAAGCGTGTTAACCCTATCCTTTAGGAAGAACACCGCCGAAACCGGAATAACGAGCAACAGATATTCGCCAAGCACGTTCGGATTTGCAAGCGTTGAGAACACGCGCATTGTGTCGTCCTCAAACATCTCCTCGTCTATCCACGCATTTGTAGTTGTCCAGCCGAATACATACTGCATTACTCCGTAAAGTGCGACAAGCGCTCCCGATATAACAAACAATCTCAATAATCCGTAGAGCTGATCACGCGTCTCTATCGTATTTATAATCACAAAATAGAAGCTTACAAATACAAGATACATCATCCATACCTTTAGACTTGACCTCATTGAGAATGAGAATATACATGAAACCATCAGCACTGCAAGGAACAGTATAAGCGCCGCGCCGACGCCCTCTCTTTTCCATTTAAAGTCCTCGTCGATTATTGATTTTATTATAAGCGACAGCATCGTCCAGATACAGATTCCGGCAAGCGGCATTGACGAGAAGGCAATAAGCGGAGCGAGAAATACCGCCGCGTATACGCCCGTTACCGGATACTCCAGAACAAGAAGCATTCCGAATAATCCGAACGGAACCAAAATCCCGAGTATCGGCGAGAATATCATCATAGCTCCCATAACAAAACCCGCGGCAAACGCTGCCAAAAGCCTTGATCTGCCTGTCGTTTTTTCTTCATCATAGAAACTGAAGCTTATATTTTTAACACCTGCACAGGCCTTTGCAATATCAACCGCCTTTGAACCGTTGAGAAAGCCCGTTATATTGAAATTCACTATACACAAGAGCGCGCTTATAACAGATACAGCAAGCACAATTTTATTATAGCCCATACCGTTTAAAAGCTTGTTCGCATTATAAATAACCGATGATGTAAACATCATTACACCCCAGAAACGGGTATTTACCGCCATGAAGTTATGAACATACTGCCTGCCGAACTCGCATATCACACTTTTCTTTATTGCGCCTGCGATTACAGGTCGCAGCTTAGCGGCAATAAACTCCAGAAATGTGAACGGCGCATATAATGCTCTTGCGATCCTGCTGCCAGCTACTGTAGCCTTACTGCCGTATATTGACCGCATGATCGTGCTGTTCCGCCATGATTTGCTGCAGCCGGTATAGATCTTCATTATAACAGCCCAGAGCTTACTCTCCGTAAACCTTGCCGCAAATGCACGGCAAAAGGTTATGATGCCGGAAATTATCACACTATTCATTACCTTGATCTCCTTTCTGAAATTTTATCAATCATCACGCTTTGCGCTTTGGCAAAAGCTGTGTAATTTCCTCTACTCTTAAAAGAATTACGAGAATACCGTAAATCACTATTCCCGCGCCGCCTGCAATGCAGCATATCAATACATTGCCTGTAAGCCCGCCAAAATGCGGCGATATGAGAATATATGCGCCGTATACCGCAGCGGCCATAACTATTGTTGCGATAATTACCTTCAGCGCAGTTACTGCATCCCCCTTGTTAAGCATTCCCGGATGCTTTCTTCCCATACTTACAGCGTTAAACAGCGCGTTGCATATGCTTCCGCACGCGGTCGCGATAGCCAGACCATTTGTCTTTAAGAACCGGAACAATATATATGCCAGAGCTATATTTACAACCATGCTGAGGATCGAATTACGCATCGGGATTTTTGAATCCTGCATTGAGAAGAAGGTTTTTGACAAAACCTCGTTTATAGCAAGCCCCGCCATTCCGATCGAATAGCATTTTAAGAGCACTGAGATCGCTTTTACTCCGTCCTCGGTCATTTTCCCGTGTCCGTATATTATTCCGGCAACAGGCTCGGATAGGATCATGAACGCTGCCATAAGCGGCAGGATCACAAGAAACATTGAGCGGATCGAGGTTGAAAACAGCTTTTTCGCATCCTCATCACGCTTATCCGCAATCGCCTGCGCGAGCTTCGGGAAAATAAGATTTGTCACGACAAAGCTCACAACGCCTGTTACAATCAGATACAGACGGCTTGACTGCTGAATGTATGTTACAGCGCTGTCTATATTTGAAGCAAGCCGCTGATTTACAACCGTGTAAAGCGGCTGAACCCATGTTGCGATAAGCATAGGACCCGCAAGCTTTAACGCCTGTAATATATATTTGTCCCTAAACCTGAAATCAGGTCTGAATTTTACACCGAATTTCTTTATCCACGGAACCTCTATAAAAAATTGCAGACTCCATGCGATAATCATTGTAACGGCAAGCCCGTATATCCCGAACCGCTTGCCGAGCGTTACATAGTAAAGAATGATAGCCGCATTTGAAACAAGGCTTATTATTGACGGTATATTATACTCGCCGAAGGACTGCAAAAGTCCCACGAACGAGAACGCCAGTCCGGTAAATATTATCATCGGGAACATGATAGCCGTGAGATTTGCCGCAACCATCTGCTTCTCCGGTTCATAGCCTGCCGCCATGAACCGCACAAGCGGTCCGCGCAGCAGTATTCCCGCAATTGAAATCAGTACCGTTATGCACACAATGAGCGTTACAAACTTATTTACAAAGCCCATCGCGTCCTTTTTTCCCTTCTCCGCCATTATGTTATTGAATACCGGAATAAAGGTAGCGGAAATAACTCCGCCTATAACAACATCAAACAGCGTCGTTGGTATCGTTGACGCGGTATTAAACGCGTCCGACTCAATCCCCGCGCCGAAGAACGCCGTAAGCAGCGAATCGCGGGCAAGTCCGAGCACCTTTGAAAGAAGCGTTGCGCCGACCATGAAAACGGCTGTAAGGAGTATTCTTTTTCCCGAGTCCTTTTTACTCAAAGCTAACACTTCCTTTTTCATATAATTCAATCGCTATTTTACCGTTTTCGATTGCCTTGTTATACAGATCATCGCAGCATTTTCTGAGCTGTTCCTGAATTTCATCATAATTATTAATGCATCTGTCTATAAACCTGCGTCCCTCGTCCGCATTTAGCGATCTTGCGCTCATGCACATCTTCTGACCCGCATAATCCATAAAGCTCTTCACCTTCGGATCGTACTCAATACCTATGAGCGGAACTATGCCGGTGGTTGCGTATATGAGTGAATGCAGCCGCATTCCGATACACAAATCACACGCGGCTACAACTGAGATCATGTCATGAACATCAAGCCTTGTATCTATTATGGACGATTTCGCGCTCATCCTCTGCATTATGCTTCTTGATATCTGCTCATCACGGCTGGGCTGCATAGGAATAAACACAGGATAGCATCCGTATCTGTCCGCCGCATAATCACATATAGCCGCAAGCTCTTTTTCAAACTCCGCGTTTGTATCCTTTGTCCGTCTTACCGATACGCCCAGGATCCGATTTGCGCGTTCAGGAACACCAAAGCCTGCAAGCAATTCTCTGCCATGCTCTTTATCTGCAATATCCATTCCGAATACAGGGTCTGCCGTAACCTTGATTTCCGGCTCGGTCACTCCTATCTTTTCAAGCTCCTTTGCCGCGGACGGATCTCTTAATGTTATAACATCCACCTTATTAAGAACCTTTTTCGCAAGTCTGATATTGCCCTTATTATTTAACGGTCCTATTCCGTTTGAATAAAGCATTACTTTAAGCTTTTTCTTTAAAGCAAGTCTTATAACCATAATATAATACAGCAATGACTGCGTTGAGGTCGCGTCCTGAATAAGCGTGCCGCCGCCCGAGATTAGCATTGATGCCTTTTTCATATGCTTAAGGACGCTGAACGGATTAAGACGATTGATCGCCTTAACACGGTACTTCGCCGTTGTCTCTTTAGGATTTGCCGAAAGCACTACGATCTCCGGACTTTCCTTGTATCGCTTTATATCCTCTATCATCGCCTTTAAGAGTGCGTCATCACCGCTGTTTTTAAACCCGTAATAACCGGAAACAAGGATCTCGTCATGCTTATCGAGCACCCATTCATAAACCTTCATTGTGTCCTCGGTCATTCGCGTTACGGAATAATCCTTCTTTATAAGCTCACGGCCGTACTTCGCAAGCCGCTTTTGCTCCTCCGCGTCCATTGCGAAAAACTTCTTTATATCGCCGAGCATCAGCTCCGGCGAGCTTTCCGCGCAGCCGCGGCAGCAGAAGTTTGTATCAATTCCCACTTGAAGCTTGTCCTCATCAAATAATCCGATATAACCCTCGTTACCGGCTATGATCACCGGCTTCTCCGCCGACATAGCCTCAAGCGCCGCGCGGCTTACTCCAACGAATAAATCCGCCGGCGCCACAAGCTTATTTATATCGGTCCGCGAACCGGTAAGAACAATACAATCCCTGCCAAGCCTACGGTTTACATCTTCTGTTTTTGACTTTACATTTGTAAAGTCGTTTCCGCCGCCGACAATGACAACCTTCAGATTCTTTACGATCTTGTCTATCTCCGGCACGGTCTCTATAAGCTGCTTTGCTGCAAGCGAGCGTGACTCGTCCATACGGCTTACATATACAATTACCGTATCCTCCGGCTCTATGCCAAGCTCCTGCCGGATTTCTGAATCATCAATATCCGGTGAGAACTTATTCGTATCAATGCCGTTTATTGTTACGTTTATATTCGCCTCCGGGGTTTTATAGTTGTCCATGAGATATGTTTTAATATCCTCCGATACGGCAACAACCTTTTCACCCCAGTCGGTTATATATTTTAATCCGTATTTCAGACTGAAAACCCAGTGCGCCGTTGTGACAAACGGGAACTTCATCACCTTATGAAGCTTTCCCAATATAAACGAGGGAATACGCGCATGAGAATGCACAATATCTATTTTTTCGGCTGTTATTATATGCTTTAGCTGCTTTACCGCCTTTAAGACATTAAGCGGATTCTTATTCTGCAGCGGAACACGGTAATGCTTTATCCCGGACTCCTCAAGCTCTTTAACATACGAGCCGCCGTTTGAAGTAACAACAACATTGAAGCCCTTTCGCTGCAGCTCCTTTGCAAGCTCCACAACATGAGTCTCCGCGCCGCCTATATCAAGCTGCATCAGAGACAGCATAATATTCAGATCTGTTCTCAAATTATCACCTGCTTGGTTTGATAGTTATAATTTTCCGTTTTTATCATACTAATCTATCGTACATTATACTTGATTTTCCCATATTAATCAATACTTATCCGTCTTTTGTGATATAATTGTAATTAAAAAGAAATATTTCGGGACAGAAAATAATTATTTTTTGCTGTATAAATCATATATATATGTTAATAATTACATATGAAAGAGAGGTATTAGTATATGAAAGATGTTATGAAAAAGGTTGTAATACTTGAAAATCTGTCCTCACCGTATGTACATCAGGCTATAATCGTTATGCGCGACTATAATCCTAAGCTCGAATCACTTGCGGTAATTGAAGCCGAGCGAATAGTATCTGCATACCTTGATAATATGAAAATAGAAAAAAAGAAGTCCCGCCCAAGCAGAACTTCTCATAAAAAACATCCGTTATTTCTGGCTATTATGTCGGCTTCTATCATTACATTGATCGCCATTGCATTTATTATGAAACATTAATCCTTATTTAAATGACTGTCCATATACGCAATGTCAGCTTCATACTCCGCCTTCTTATCCGATACTAAAGGATATATAAATTCATAATAGGTTTCGATTCCGTCCTTGATATAACCGAATCTGTGGTATATATCACTGCCGCTCTGACCTGTTATATAATATGATGTGTCGCCATCTGTAACTCTTGTTCCGTCTTCGGACACAATTCCCTGATAGTGCATCATCGTGGCTTTGGGGGTCTCTGAATTGACTACCGAACCGGCAGTTATCCGGGCATCACCCTTTGTATCCTCAAAAACCAGCGTATTCTCGTTCTCTGTTTTAAGCGCGAAGCTTCCCGGATAGGCAAAGGACTTTCCTTTAATATCCGAAACTATATATCCGTCCTTATTGACAGAGGGCGCAGCAGGCTCCTGGTCACCGGGATTTCCACCTATAACAATGGCTGTGGCACTCTCTGTCGGAGCGGGCGAGTCTGTTATAACAGGCGCTTCTTCAATCGGCTGATGATTGAAGGTGGAATGTTTTACAATATTTATATACATGACTACGGCGCTTATGACGCCGAGCAGTATAACGCCTAAAACAAGAAAAAATACGAGTCTCCTTCTCCGGCTTTTTATTTTCTTGATCTTTTTGAGACGTTCCTCTATCGCCTTAGCCTTCCTTCTGGCAAGCCGCTCCTCTTTAAGCTCGCCTATGAGATTCATTTTATCGCTCTTTTTACGGACAGATACGTTGCATCTATCGCAAAATCTCGCATCATCGGGGAGCTTTTTACCGCAATTCTTGCAATACACAAAGATCTCTCCTTTATAGTTAGTTTTTAAGGCTGTTTATAGGAGCCGGTATTCTTCCCCCTCTTGCAATGAACTCCTCGCTTGAATATGACTTAACAGGCATTACCGGACCTGTGCCTAAGAGTCCGCCGAACTCGACTGTATCTCCTACGACCGCGCCCGGTGCCGGAATTACACGTACTGCCGTTGTTTTCTGATTTATCATGCCGATTGCGGCCTCGTCTGCAATAATTGCGGAAATGGTTGAAGCTGATGTATCTCCCGGTATAACGATCATGTCAAGACCGACCGAGCACACGCAGGTCATTGCCTCGAGCTTTTCGAGCGTAAGCGCGCCGCATTCTGCCGCTGCTATCATGCCCGCATCCTCCGATACCGGTATAAATGCGCCCGAAAGTCCGCCTACGTGGCTTGACGCCATAACTCCGCCCTTCTTTACCGCGTCGTTTAAAAGCGCCAGAGCTGCTGTTGTGCCGTGCGTGCCGCACTTTTCAAGTCCCATTTCTTCAAGGATATATGCAACCGAATCACCTACCGCCGGAGTCGGAGCAAGCGATAGGTCTACTATTCCGAACGGAACGCCAAGCCGTTTTGAAGCCTCCTGCGCTACGAGCTGACCCATTCTTGTGATCTTGAATGCTGTCTTTTTTACTGTATCGGCAACAACTCCGAAGTCCTTGCCCTTTACCTTTTCAAGCGCGCACTTAACAACGCCGGGGCCCGAAACGCCTACGTTTATTACACATTCGCCCTCGCCTTCGCCCAAAAACGCGCCTGCCATGAACGGGTTATCTTCAACAGCGTTGCAGAACACAACAAGCTTTGCGCAGGCAAAGCCCTGCGTATCAGCCGTAAGAAGCGACGCCTTCTTTATAACCTCGCCCATCTGCTTTACCGCATCCATATTTATTCCCGCTCTCGTTGAGCCTATGTTAACGCTTGAGCACACAAGATCTGTCTGAGCAAGCGCCTCCGGGATAGATTCTATTAAAACACGCTCGCCGTTTGTGAATCCCTTATGAACGAGCGCAGTGTAACCTCCGAGGAAATTAACGCCTACGGCTTTTGCGGCTTTATCGAGCGTTTTTGCGATCTGTACGCATTTTTCAACAGATGGATTATCGAGCACATCAACAAGAGACGCGATCGGAGTTACCGAAATTCTCTTATTTATGATAGGGATACCAAACTGCTTTTCAATATCCTCGCCCGTCTTAACAAGATCGCGCGCGTATGTTGTTATCTTATTATATATCTTTTCGCAGACCTTATCAATATCGGGGTCCGCGCATGATTTTAAGGAAATTCCCATTGTGATAGTACGTATATCAAGGTTTTCCTGATCTATCATGTTAATGGTTTCCATAATTTCAAAAGGATTGATCATGACAAGTCCTCCTTATATTCTGTGCATTGACGAGAATATTTCCTCACGCTGAACATGAATCTTAAGATCAAGCTCCTTTTCAATCGTTTCAAGCTTCTTTTCTATATCCGTTACGGAAACGTTCGTTTCATCAAATTCAACCATCATTATCATTGTGAACATATCCTGCATGATCGTCTGTGAAATGTCCGCGATATTTACATCATTTTCAAAAAGAGCATTGCTCACTTTTGCGATGATACCCTTCTTGTCCTTTCCGACTACAGTAACAATTGCCTTCATAATACTTATCCTTTCTACGCTACGCAAAACTCCGTTTTGCTATGCTACAACTCGCAAGCGAGT